>CAITUF010000148.1 GCA_903895475.1 uncultured Opitutia bacterium
CTTAGCCTTGAGAACCTTCTTCAGGGCGTGGAAAATTTCCGTGCCCATGCGCAGGGCTTCGCGGAAGGACTTAGCGCCGCTGGGGACGACCATGAATTCCTGGATGTCGACCGGGGCGTCGGAGTGGGCGCCGCCGTTCATGATATTCATGAGCGGCACGGGGAGAACCTTGGCGTTCGGGCCACCGATATAGCGGTAGAGGGGCTGATTGAGAGCGATGGCGGAAGCCTTGGCGACGGCCATGGACACGCCGAGGATGGCGTTGGCACCGAGTTTGTTCTTATTCTTAGTGCCATCGAGTTTGATCATGGCGCGGTCGATACCGACCTGATCCTGTGCATCGACGCCTTCGAGCATCGGGGCAATCTCTTCGTTCACGTTGGCAACGGCCTTGAGGACGCCCTTGCCGTTGTAGCGCTTCTTGGGGTCAACGCCCTTCGGGAAGGATTTGGCGCTCACGTCGGAGTCACGGAGTTCGTGGGCTTCGTAGGTGCCAGTGGAAGCGCCGGACGGAACGGCGGCGCGGCCGAGCGCGCCACAGGCCAGACGGACGTCGACTTCGATGGTCGGGTTGCCGCGAGAATCGAGGATTTCGCGGGCGTTGATTTCGGTGATATGGGTGCTGCTCATGTTAGGAAATACACTCATAGGGGTAAGGACAACCGATGGGAGTGAGCGAGAAAAAAGGTGGGGCGAGGCCCCGCGGGGCCAGGCAAAAAGAACCCCAGCCTAAGTCGGCTGGGGTTCTTAAAGTGGTGGGAGTAGAAGAACTCGAATCTTCGACCTCCTGAATGTCAATCAGGCGCTCTAACCAACTGAGCTATACCCCCAAAAAGCGGAAGGTGAACAAAGGGAACAGAAAGGCTGCTGGCAAGCCTTCAGTGCACATCACCCAGGTAACGCGCGGAGCCATCCTGGAGGGACTGGGCGATAATCGCCCCTAGTCCCTGCGGGGAAAGGGGGTAATCGGCCAGTTTTTCCAAGGGAATCCACTCGAAACCAATCTGCCGACGATCGGTAGTCAGGCCACCACCGATGGGCGAAAAATCACCACACGCACAGTGAAAGACGGCTTCGACCTGATGGAAGCGTCCATGGATGCGGTGCATGCCATGGTTCTTGCCGACATACTCGCGGAGGTAGACCAAGCGGCCGGGAACGACCTTCAAGCCCAGTTCCTCAAAAACCTCACGTTGGACGGTATCGGTCAACGTTTCGCCATGCTCCTGCCCGCCGCCTGGGAGGACCAGGAATTCCCCTTCATCGGTTCGCACCCGGACGACTAATAACTCCGACCCCCGCAAAATCACCGCGCGGGCCGCCGTGCGGACGGTTGAGGGGCCAGGACGGGACGAAGAAATAGAGGCCACCCCGACAGGGTGGCCGCAAGGCATCGCGCTGGGAAGCCGGAAATCGACCTACCCGAGCAACTTCTCGTCGATCTCGTGATTACCGTGCACGGCCTTCACGTCGTCGAGGGACTCCAAGGCGTCGATGAGTTCCATGACCTGCTTCGCAATCGCCACGTCGCTGACTGGCACCGGGATGCTCGTGACGTAGGCAATTTCGCTGGATTCTGGCTTCAGAGATTTTTCCTGCAACGCTTTAGCGACGGAGTCGTACGAGGCAATCGCGCACAGCACCTCGAAGTGGTCGCCGTGATTAATGATGTCATCGGCGCCGGCCTCGAGGACGAGCTCCATGAGCTGGTCTTCGGAAATCTGCGCTGCGCCAATTAGCATTTGGCCCTTCCGCTGGAAACTATGCGACACGGCGCCGGTCTGGGCCATGTTGCCACCGTTGTCGTTGAAGGCTTGGCGCACTTCGGCCGCGGCGCGGTTCTTATTATCGGTCGTGATCTCGACAATGATGCCGACGCCACCGGGGGCATAGCCTTCGTAGGTAATCTCCTCGTAAACGACGCCAGGGATTTCGCCGGTACCCTTCTGCACCGCCCGCTTGATATTGTCCGAGGGCATGTTCGCCGCACGGGCCTTATCCATCAACGTGCGGAGGCGAGCGTTGGTCTCGGGGCTACCGCCGCCCGCACGGGCCGCGAGGGAGATTTCTTTCGCCAGCACGGAGAAAACCTTGCCGCGCTTAGCGTCGATGACGGCCTTATGCCGCTTGGTCGTGTGCCATTTGCTATGACCTGACATGGGGAGTTGGGGTTAGGGGGAAATCAGCCTTTGGCCTTCTTCGGCCGGGACTCGACCACCACCACTTCGGCCGTGGGGACCTTGGTCATCTTGGCCTGCAGGATAGTCAAAAGGTTCTGCACGGTCATGTAGAGGGACAAGGCCGCTGGCAGCGAGTAACAGATGACCGGGAACACCAAGGCCATCGTGTACATGATGATCTTCTGCGTGTCGTCGGCCGAGGGCATCGGGGTCATGCGCATGGAAATCCACATAGTGATCCCCATGAGGACCGGGAGGATGTTGATGCCGAAACCACCAATGGAGAACACCGTGTCGGGTGCCGCCAAGTCATGAATCCAAAGGAAGGATTCCAGCCGCAGCTCCACCGTGGTCTGGAAGGCCGTGTACAGACCAAAGAAGATGGGAATCTGGATGAAGATCGGGAGGCAGCCGGCGAAGGGGTTGATCTTATGCTCTTGGTAGAGTTTCATCATCTCCTTGTTCAGCTTCTCGGAGTTGTCCTTGTACTTCTCGCGTAACTCCTTCATCGGGCCGGAGAACTGCTGCATCTTTATGGCGCTGCGCTGCTGCGCGGCGGTGAGCGGCCAAGTGAGGATTTTAATGAGGACAGTCAGGATGACAATCGCCCAACCCCAGGACCATCCACCCGTCCAGGTGAGCAAGGAATGCACACCCCCCAGGCAGGCCAACAGGAGTTTGCAGATGGCACCGAACGAAATGAAGCCGAGGATTTTCGAGAACTGGAGCACGGCCACCTGGCCATCGGCCAAGGCCGAGACGCGGGCATACTCCTTGGGCCCGACGAAGAAATTGCCTTCGGTCAGAATGGAGGCGTCTGCCGCCACCGGGCTTTCCCAATAAGCAAAGGCTTGGATGCCACGGGTATCCTTGGCGAATTCGACCGGACGGGCGAGGATTTCGGAGCGGGTGCCACGGCTAGCGGCGTCCACATGGACGATGGAAGCGAAAAATTGATTACCGGAGGCAACCCACTGGTAGGGCTTACCGACCGCAGCAGCCGGTTGCTCGGCGACCGCTTTATGCGAGCCCAGGCCGAAGAAGCCGGAGGAGTCCACAAAGACATCGGTGCCGACGCGGGTCAGGTCATCCCCATCATGGGCCAAAACCGAGATGTACTGATTAATGGTGTCACCCGCGGTCAAGTTCCAGCAACCGGTGGACAACCAGACGCGCGTGGCGGCGACGCCCGCGGCGGATGGCACGACTTGCGTGCTAAAGCGAACGGCATAAGGCTCTTCGCCTTCCTTCTCGCCGAGGTTAAGGGAGAAGCGACGGATCACGCGGGTGCCGTCCGACAACTTGCCAGTAAAGGTGACTGCGCGGGCCTTCTCGTCGACGCTCGCAACGAATTCAGAATAGACTGGCTCGACCTTATTGGTCACCGCATTGCGCACGCCTAGGGCGAGGGCGGCCTCGGCGTTCTTATCGTTGAAGACGACCTTTCCCTTGCGCTCGGTATCGGCGAACTGCTTCAGGAGCTCGACCGTCTCAATCGCGCCACCCCGAGAGGTGAAGGTGACCTTGACGAAACCGTTCTCGAGCGTGACGCGCTTGGCGTCGGCTGGATTGATGGCGATACCACCGGCGGCACCGACCGAGGATGCAGCTGGAACCGCCGCCAAGGCCTTCCCGGGGGCAGCTGCACCGCTCTCGACTACCTTCGGCGCACCTGGGACGACCGGGGTAGGCTTCGGGGCGTTGAGGATGTACAGGAACAGGGCCAGCGAGACGCAGCCGAGACCTAAAAAGAGATTTTTGCGATCCATGGAAAGTTAGGGTTTGGCGTAGGGAAGAGCCCTGCCGGGTGCAAGGCACAAGGCGTTCCAGACTCGTTTACGGGCGGTTTTACCCCCTAGCAACCCCCTCCAGCCGCTTACGAGCCCGGCTTGCTGGCCGGAATCTTCGCTAAATCTGCTGGCACCTGATCGGCCGGGTAGGTCGGGAAGGTCAGTTCCATTAAAGCGATGAAAGGCACCGTGAACTTAGTTTGACCCCCTGACCGGTCGACGAGACTCGTTGCGGCGACCGTCGTCGCCCCTTGCTGCGCAACGATGTCCAAGCACTCCTGCACGCGCCCTCCGCGGGTGACGACGTCCTCGGCGATCAACACGCGCTCACCTGGACGGAAAGTGAAGTTACGGCGGAGGACTAAGCGGTCGTTCTCCTTCTCCACAAAGATAAAGCGGACGCCCAGCTGGCGGGCGAGCTCCTGCCCGACGACTAAGCCACCCATGGCCGGAGCCAGGACGACATCGCAAGGGTACGCGGCCAGTTTAGGGCGGAGCAGTTCGATGAGTCGAGTGACCTTGTCCATATACTGGCAGACCTGGGCGCACTGGAAGAAGTGGCCGCTATGCAAGCCGGAGCGTAGAACGAAATGCCCCGTCAGGAGGGCACGGGAGTCACGGAAGATCTGGAGGGCTTCTTCTTGGGACGAACTCATGGTGACGCTGGTCTAATGCCTCCCAGCGCCTAAGGGCGAGGCGATATCCTCGGGGCGGCGCAAAATAAGAAAGGGTCGACCGTGCCAAAACAGCGGTTATCCCTCCCCTACCCACCCCCATGGAAACCAACGCAGCAGCCGACAGCCCCGCCTCCCGGGCCCGAAGTACGATCGTCGTGGCCACCGCCCTCTTCATGCTACTGCCCGTCGGCCTCTTCTACTGGATGAGCCGTACACCCGCCGTCGACCCAGCCAATGTCTGCAAGATGGTCTGGATTCCGGGCGGGGAGTTCCGGATGGGCACCGTCAATGTCGACGACAAACACAAGGAAGAGGGCCCGGCCCATAATGTCCAGGTCAAGGGCTTCTGGATGGATGAAACCGAAGTAACCAACTCGCAGTTTGCGGCCTTTGTCCAAGCCACGGGCTATGTCACTGAAGCCGAAAAGGACCTCAGTGCTCAAGAATTTCCCAACGCCCCAGCCGAGTACCTCAAAGGAGGTTCGCTGATCTTCAAGCGTGTCCAAGGCGTCGACCCCTTCCAATGCGGCACGAGCGGCAACCTGCCTTGGTGGAAGTTTACGGCAGCAGCGACTTGGCGCACACCCGAAGGCCCAGGCTCAACCATTGAGCAGCGCATGAACTACCCCGTCCTCTGCCTGACTTGGAAAGACGTGCATGCGTTCGCGACTTGGGCCGGTAAGCGCCTGCCCACCGAAGCTGAATGGGAATTCGCGGCGCGCGGCGGGCTGAAAGATATGCCGTACGTCTGGGGCAAGGAAGAGCGCCCCAATGGGAAATACCAGTGCAACCACTGGCAGGGCACGGTCCCGGCCAACGACACCGGCGTCGATGGCTTCAAGAGCGTCGCGCCCGTCGCCAGCTTCCCGCCGAACGGCTACGGCCTCTACGACGTCGCCGGCAACGTATGGGAAATGTGCGAGGACTGGTATC
>CAITUF010000149.1 GCA_903895475.1 uncultured Opitutia bacterium
CTGACCGCATGCGACTTTTTCTTTTTCTGGCGACCGCTCTCTCGCTCGTAGCCGCCCCCGAACCACCGCCCGAGCGGAAATGCACGTTGCGACTCGCCTGGTGGGCCAACCCATCGGAACGTGTCGAGTTAGCCATCGTCCAAGGCAAGGAAATCATCCCCTTCGTGGCGCTGGAAATGAACCTCGACCTCTCTAAGGAATACCGCGGACCCGCGCAGTTGGTCATTGTGCGCAAGAAAGGCGCGGCGCAGAAAATAGAGGCCTTTGACCCCGATAAACTCTACGCACAAAGCGCGACGCCGAAGCCAGACCCCAAGGCTAAGCCGGAGCCCGCCAAAAAAGAGAAGGCGGACGACTGGGCCCTATTTGCGACCGTGGCCTTGCCCGACTCATCAGATGTCGGCGTTTTGCTACTGATGGCTCCGAATGGCTCGTGCGCTGGCCGGGCCTTTGATTATGAGGCGGGGCGCTTTCCCTACGGTTCCATCCGCGTCGTGAACCTTTCAGCCATGACGTTGGCGGGCGAAATCGACACCAAAGGATTCCGCCTAGCCCCGGGCAGTTCTGACCTACTTCCGGTCATTTTCCGCGAACGCCAGACGAGCCATATCAAGCTGGCGGCCGTGCTACCCAACGATGGCATTGAACCCATCCTCGGTACCAAGATTGCGGGCCGACCCAACCGTCGCTCCTTGGTCTTCATTCTGCAAACCAGCGGCGATACGGATGGTCGTCCACTCTTTGAAAGCCGGAGTATCGAAAGTGTGGAGCCCGTCGCCCCGCCGCCCGCCAACGGCAATCCAGTAGTGAAATGAGGCTGCTCTGGCTTAGCCTCTGGGCGCTGCCTCATCTATGGGCCGAAGAAATCGCAGCGCCGCCGCCCGCACCTGAGGCTCAGGGCACCTTGATCATTCAGGCCTGCTGGGCAGGCACCCCTGGCGGAAAAGTCTACCTAGTCACGCAGCCAACCCAGCAAGCCATCCCGCTGCAGGCCCAGGCTGGGGCCATCATCACCAACGCGGTCATCCCGCCCTGCGCATCGGTGGAGTTATGGGTGGCGAACGCCCCGCAAGCCAAGCGGGTGGCGACCTTTCCCTTTCCGAAGACCGGCCAACGCTTCATCTTAGTGATGCAAGGCGAACACCCCGCCGCCATGCGCGCCTGGCTCGTGCCCGCTGACCTCGAGGTTTTTCCTTGGGGTTCCACGTGTCTGCTCAACCTATCGGACAAGCGCCTACGTTGCCGGCTGAACGACCAAGTCGGCGAAGTCGACCCAGGGAAGTCCGGCGTCATCCCCTTCATTGCGGCGGAACGTACCAGCGCCCACCTCACGCTCGATTACTTGGACGGACAGAATTGGCAGCCTGATTGCTCAACGAAGACCATTCTCTCGCCCGCGAGACGCTTCATCATGGTCGTCGGCCCAGGGCTAGCGGCGCAAGGCCCCTTGCCGAAGGAAACGGTCGTAGAAACGAACCCGGCGCCGCTTACAGTGCCGACGCCGCCTCCGCATCCGCCAGCCAAGTGACCTTGTGCGCTAGGGCGCGCAGGACTTGGCCAGGATAACGGGCGGGGTCGAATTCACCGGCACAGACGCTCAGTAAAGCGGCCGCTTTGGACTGACCGTTGACGAGCACGACCACCGAGCCGCATTGGGCCAAGCCGACTTCCGTAATCGTCAGGCGCCAACCGCGGCCGGGCCACTCGGTGGCGACGAAGCGCGGTAAGCCCGGAGCCCCGATGAGGGGGCACTGCGGCCAGAGCGAGGCAATGTGGCTGTCATCCCCTAGACCCAGTACACAAAGGTCGTAGGCCTTATTCGGCTGGGCCTGCCAGACGGTGTCGTAGGCGGCGGCGGCAGCGGCGGGAGCCAACTCCACGGGCCAAGGCTGGCGACGGGCGGGCGGCACCTGCAACGGATCGAGTAGCCCGCGGGCGGCATGTCCGAAGTTGGAATCATCGGAACTCTGGGGAACGCAGCGTTCGTCGCTTACATGCCAGGTGATGCGCTCCAACGACTGCGCTGACAACGCACCGCTGGACACCGCCCAAGCGTAAAAAGCCTTCGGGGTGGAGCCACCGCTGAGGGCCACGGTCGCCGGACCACGCACTGCCAGCGCATGGATGCGGCGAGCGAGCTCGGCGAAGGATTCGTCGCGGGTACGCACGAGGACTTCGCCGGCAGAAGTCAGCAGGGAGGAAGACATAGGGCGATGGAAGGCGAGCGGGCGGGAAAAGGCAACCTTGGGACCAGGCCAAACAAAAGGGGCGGCCGTGCGGCCGCCCCTAGTTGAACACTGAAGCAACGGTGCTTACTGGCAGGCCTCGCAGGTCCCGCCGTTCAACATCGCATCGATGGAACAGGCATTCTTCTCCGCTTCGGTGAAGGCCTTCTTCTCAGGCTCCGCTTCTGCCTTGGTGACCGAGACGGTGGCCTTCTCGATATTCGAGGCACCCATCGTGCGGAGATAATAGGTCGTCTTGAGACCCGTGCGCCAGGCGTACTGGTACATGTGGGAGAGGGCCTTGAGTTCGGCGCGCGGCAGGAACAGGTTAAGCGACTGGGCTTGGTCAATCCACTTCTGGCGGCGAGCGGCGGCATCGATGAGCCACTTGTAGTCAATGATGAAGGCCGTCATGTACTTCTCCTTGAGGACTTGGGGAATCTCCGCGATCTCCTTGAGTTCGCCATCAAAGTACTTGAGCTGTTCAACCATCTTCTGATTCCAAAGGCCCAGCTTCTTGAGGTCGCGCCCCAGGCTGCTGTTGAGCTCGATGAAGTCGCCGGACAGGTTGCTCTTGGCGAAGAGGTTCTTGTAAGTCGGCTCGATGCAAGGCGAGCTGCCGACGATATTAGAGATGGTCGCCGTCGGCGCGATGGCGAGGACGTTGGAGTTTCGCATGCCCTGCTTGGCGATTTTGGCACGGATGGGTGCCCAGTCGAGCAGGCCGCCCCGCTTGACTTCGATCTTTTCGCCACGCTCGGCTTCAAGGAGGTCGACAGTGTCCTGCGGGAGCAGGCCGCGGTCCCACTTAGAGCCCTTATAGGTGCTGTAAGCGCCACGTTCAGCCGCAAGGTCAGAGGAGGCACCGTAGGCGTAGAAGGCCACGGCTTCCATGATCTCATCGTTAAACTCAACGGCGGCGTCCGAGGCGAAGGAGACGTTGCGACGGTAGAGGCAGTCTTGGAGGCCCATGACGCCGAGACCGACTGGGCGGTGACGCAGGTTGGAGACCTCCGCGGCCTGGGTTGGGTAGAAGTTGATGTCGATGACGTTGTCGAGGGCGCGGACGGCCACATGGACGGTCTCCGCGAGCTTGGCGTGGTCGATATTGCCCGCGGCATCGAGGTGGGCGTCGAGGACGATGGAGCCGAGATTACAGACGGCGGTCTCATCGGCACTCGTGTTGAGCGTGATTTCGGTACAGAGGTTGGACGAGTGGATGACGCCCACGTGGTCTTGCGGCGAACGGACATTGCACGGATCCTTAAAGGTCATCCAAGGGTGGCCCGTCTCGAAGATCATATTGAGCATCTTCTTCCAGAGCTCAACGGCCGGCACGGTCTTTCCGAAGATTTTCCCTTCCTTGGCCTTCTGCTCATAAGCGACATAGCGACGCTCGAAATCGGCGCCGAAAGTTTCATGCAAGTCAGAGACCTCGTTAGACATGAAGAGCGTCCAGTTCTGGCGATCGCGCAGGCGCTTCATGAACAAATCGGGAATCCAGTTCGCCGTGTTCATGTCGTGGGTGCGGCGGCGGTCGTCGCCGGTGTTACGACGGAGCTCAAGGAAGTCTTCGACGTCGTTGTGCCACGTCTCGAGGTAGGCACAGCCGGAGCCACGGCGCTTACCGCCCTGGTTGACCGCGACGAGCTGGTCGTTGTGCAGCTTAAGGAACGGCATGACGCCCTGCGATTCACCGTTGGTGCCCTTGATGTGCGAGCCCGTGCCACGGACAGCCGTCCAAGAACCGCCCAGACCGCCCGCCCACTTGGAGAGGAAGGCGTTCTCCGCGATGCCGCGGATCATGATCGACTCGATGGTGTCATCGACCTTGTAGAGGTAGCAGGACGACAACTGGCTATGCAGTGTACCGGCATTGAAAAGCGTCGGGGTCGAACTGCAGAAGCGGCGAGACTTGTAGAGCGCGTGGAGGCGGATAGCCCACTCTTCGCGATTCGTCTCCTCGCGGAGGAAGAGGCCCATGGCAACGCGCATCCAGAAGAACTGGGGCGTCTCGAGGCGACGGTGGGAACGCTCCGTCTTGTCGATGATCAGATAGCGGTCGTAGAGGGTCTGCACGCCGAGGAACTCGAAATCCATGTCGGACATCGGGTCGAGGGCGTCGGCCAACTTAGCGAGGTCGTAGCGGCGCAGGTCAGGTGAGAGGCGGCCGATTTCGATGCCGCGCTCGATGTAAGCTGAGAACTTAGCACGGTGGAATTCGCGGAGCTTGTCGATACCGTCTCGCATGATGCTCCAACCGAGAACCTCCTCGTAGATATAGGACAGCGAGATGCGGGCGGCGAAAAGCGCAAAATCAGCGTCGCGCTCAATGAGCGTCTTCGCGTTGAGTTCAACCGTCTTGCGGAGGTCGGCGGCGGCGACTTCGTTGAACAGGCCGCGGCGGAGCTCGGCCTCGATGGCTTCGGCCGGCATGTCGATTTCAAGGCCCGTGAGGGCGTAGGAGATGCGCTTGCGGAGGTCTTCACCGTTCCAGAGGAAAGTGGACCCATCAGGGTTCTTGACGAGCAGGAGCGAGTCCTGGTGGTCGTCGACGGGCACGGCGGCGGCGGCTTCTTGCTCGCGCTGCTTAGTGCGCATCGCGCGGTAGAGAATGTAAGCTTCGGCGACCTTGTAGTGGCCTTGGCGCATCAACTCGGTCTGGACGATATCTTGGACCTCTTCGATGCCGATGATGTTCTGGCCACCCAGCGCCACCGCACGAGTCACGGCGGCGGCGACGCGCTCAGCGGGAGCGGAATCGAGACCGAGCGAGAGGAATGATTTGCGAACCGCGATGTCGATCTTGTCCTGGTTCCACGGCACGACTTGGTGGTTGCGGCGCATCAAGCGCGTCGTGACGACCGGCACGTCCACCCCGCGCGCGGCGTCGGAGGAGAAGACGAGGCTCTTGGCGACGTCGTGGCGGTTATTATTAATGAGCGCGCGCTCAATGATGGGGATGAGCTGGGCTTCGCTGACTTGACCACCGTGCTGGTTGGCGAGCTGAGCGACGAGCTGGGTCACTTCCCCAGCGACGGCCGCGACGAACGTGCGATTCTGCTCGGTGAAGATTTCCGTGACCTGGCGAGAAAGAAGCAGGTCGGTCAGGGCATTGCCGATGATGTCGGCGAAGCGGGCGGAGTCGGTGCTGGTGGCGGCGGAACCGGCGGCAGCAACTGGGAGGGACTCGCGCCAGTTAAAGCGAGGTTTGGCGTTAGCCGGCGTGCGGACAGCGTTTTTGAGGGCGATGTCTTCGCGGAAGAAAGGGAGTTCGGGATTCATGAGACGATTAAGTTAACGGGAGTGGAAAGGAAAGATGGAGGGAGGTCGCTGCGGGCGTGGGCCAGCGGCGGAAGGGATTTAGACGGAGGGAAACTGGGGAGTAAGAACAGGAACTGTGCCAAGGTAGGTGCGCAAGGGGGGTGCACCTACTTTTGGCGAGAAATCGGCTTAGAGCTCGTCGTCGCTGACGGTTTCTAGATTGGCCGACTTCTGGTATTCGGTGACACGGCCTTCGAAGAAGTTTTGCTCCTTCTTCAGGTCCATCATCTCGGACAACCAAGGGAAAGGGTTAACGGGGTCGACCGTGAGCGGTGCGAGGCCACAATTGCGCAGACGGCGATCGGCGATGAAGTCGATGTACTGCTCGAACTCCTTCGAGGAGAGACCGAGGGCGTTGATCGGCAGGCAGTCGCGGATGAAGTCCTTCTCGAGGGCCACGGCGGTGGCCATCAGCTGGCGGAGCTCCTCGCGGAAGGCCGGC
>CAITUF010000150.1 GCA_903895475.1 uncultured Opitutia bacterium
GAGCGGGGTTTTTGATACCCGTGCGCAGTATTCAAGGCCTCGCCGCTCCGCTCTGGGGCGGCGAGAAAGAGATTGGTAAGGAAGCCGCCATCCATGAAGGTCCGGTAGGCGGCGCTGGTCTTGGTCACTGCATTGAAATCACCGACGAGCAAGACGGGGTCGGTTGGTTTCAGTTTCTCTAGGCGTGCGCGGACGAGTTTGGCCGATTGGGCGCGGGCTTCTTCGGATATGTGGTCGAAGTGCGTGTTCACGAAGACGAAACTTTTGCCAGACGCCTTGTCGCGGAAGCGAGCCCACGTGACCATGCGAGGCAGGGAGCTACTCCAAGACTTAGAGCCGACCACTTCGGGGGTTTCCGATAACCAGAAGTCGTGGGTCTCGAGGAGTTCGAAGCGCGTGCGGCGATAGAAGATGGCCATGTACTCGCCCTTCTCGCCGCCTTCGCGGCCTTGCCCGATCATCGCATAAGCAGGCAGGTCAGCACGCATGTCGGCCAGTTGAGCCATCACGCCTTCTTGGGTGCCGATTAGGTCGGGTGCGGTCAGTTCTAGGCAAGCCTTGGTCACCGGCCGGCGCACCGACCAGGCATGCGGCATCACTTCGCTGGCGAAGCGCAGGTTGAAGGTCATCACCTTCAGCTCCTGTTGGGTGGGTGCGGTCGGTGCATCGGCGGCGCCGAGACTGGGGATCAGCAATAACAGGGCAAGCAGACGCATGACGGCGAGCGTGGTAAATCGTTGGTTTCGTGCAAGGGCACAAAAAAGCGGGCCCGTGGGCCCGCTTCGGTGGTCGACTCGTCCGGGGTTTACTTGGACAGGTCGCGGAGCTTCACGTTCTTGAACCAGACCTCATCGCCGTGCTCCTGGAGCAGGATGTGGCCGGATTCCCATTCGCCGAAGTTGGCGCCGAACTTAGGGTCGGCATACTTCGACTTGGCGCGGAGGTCGCGGAACTCTTGCGAGCCGCGGTCATAGGCAACCACGAGGCGGCCGTTGAGCCAGTGCTCGACCTTGGTGCCCTTGGTGATGACGTAGGCGTTGTTCCACTGGCCGATGGCGTTGGGACGCTTGTTCTTGGCCGTGATGAGGTCGTAGAGCGAAGAGACCGTGCGGTTGCCGTCGCGGCCGAGCTTGGCGTCGGCATGGACGTCGTCATCCAGCATCTGGAACTCCAGGCCGAAGGCCGAACCAGCGCCCTGATTGAGCGAAGGCTGGGCGAAGTACTTGAGGCCACTGTTGGCGCCCGTGGTCAGCTTGAAGTCGACCGAGACTTCGAACTGCTTGAAGGGAACTAAGGTTACAATGTCGCCAGCCGCGGCGGATTCCTTGCCGTCTCCCTTGGCGGTGCGGAGGGTGCCGTCGACGACGGACCAGCCGGCCTTAGGGAAATCCGGACCCTTGGCGGAGCGCCAACCCTTGGTGCTCGTGCCGTCAAACAGTAGTGCCCAGCCATCAGCCTTTTCGGAGTCGGTCAGGGTGTTGTCGGCGATTTCCGTGAGGGTGATATTCTTCCACTGCACCGTAGTGCCAGCCTTATCCTTGGCGGCGCCGATGCCGTGCACTTGGAAGGCGATGAAGCCAGAGAGGTCGCCGTCGTCGCGGGCGTCGACACGCTGCACGCCGTTGAGCCAGGTACGGACGCGATTGCCGTTGGCTTCGATCTTTACGTGATTCCATTCACCGACCTTGGTGATGTCACGGCCTTGCTTAGAGAAGGCGAGGGCGTCACCGCCGCCGAAGCCTGGGACGATCCAGCCGCGACGGCCTTCTTCGTAGAGGCCGGCGGACCACATGCGCGCCAGGGTGTCGGGCTTCTTGACGTTCTTCGGGTCGGTGTCGATTTCTGCTTGGTAACCATGCACGCGGCCAGCTGGGACCTTGATGGTCTTGCCAGCGGCGTCGACGATGGAGGTTTCCTTGTCGTAGGCGTGGCTACGGAACTGCACGCCAGAGTTCAGGCGCGGGTCATTGAGGAAGTCATACTCGAGGACGAAGTTCGCGTAGTCCTTCGTCGTCGCGAGGAAGGTGTTGGGCGTGTTCAACGTCGAGGTGCCGACGAGGACGCCGTCCTGGACGGCGTAAGTGGCTTCGCCGCCTTTCTTGGCGAAACCAGTGAGGTCCTTGCCGTTGAAGATTGGCTCGGCGGCCACGGCCACCAGCGGTAGCAGGGCGAGGGTGAGGAGGGTCTTGTGCATGGTTGGATTGGTGTAAAAGAGTGAGGCGGAGCGGCCTTTCGACCGCTCCGCCTCGATATCGGGAGCTTAGAACTTGGTTGGGATCTTGAAGCCCGTGCGGCCTTCGCGCTTCGCGACGAGGTCGCGGTTAGCGGCGTCAGCGTTAGCACCCGTGAAGAGCTCGGTCTTGGTGTCTTGGGTGAGCGGTACGCCGAGGACGGCCTTGGATTCGTCGAGGTTGACGCCATTGGCGCCGAGGTGGTCCTTCATGCGGCCATAGGCTTCAGCCAAGCCAGCGTTGGCCTTGACGGCTTCGGCGATCTCGCCGGGGCTCTTCTTCGCGCCGAGGCGGAAGGAGATGTTGGCGGAGTGCACGAGGGCGGTGGAGAGGTGACACTCGCGGACGGGAGCGTTGATGCCTTCGCTCGAACCCTTACGGATACCGGCGACCCAGTTAGCGTGGTGGCCCGAAGCGCCACCGGTGAGGTCGACCTGGTCGACAGACTTACCGTAAGACTTCGTCTGCTCGCCCTTGGTGTCGTAGGCCTGCGCGGAATTGTAGTCGGGCACCACGATGGTGCCGTTCTCGCACTCGACGACGATACCGATGTCCGGAGCCTTCTTGAACTTACCAAACTTGTTCATCGCACCGTTCATCTTGCCGTCAGCGGTGAGGCCGTAGACTTCGGTGATGAGGGGGGCGGCGGCGTAGTTGTGGATCGAGATGAAGGTGTTCGGGGTCTCGGCGCAGTCGACGTAGCCGAAGCGGCCACCAATCGAGATGACTTCGGGGGCAACTTCATGCGTGCCGAGGAACCAGCGAGCGATGTCGATTTCGTGGATGGCCTGGTTGCAAAGGTCGCCGCCGCCGTAGTTCCAGAACCAGTGCCAATCGTAGTGGACGGAGCCCGTGCTGGTGGTTTCGGAGTTCTTGTCGGACTGGTTGCCGCGGATGGACTCCTGGATGTCGGCTGGGCCGTTCCAGAGGTCGTAGTCGATGGTCGAAGGGATTTCGTTCTTCTTGGCTGGGCCGATGGACTTGCGGCGCTTGTAGCAGATCGCGCGAGCGACCTTCACCTTGCCGTACTTGCCAGCATGGACGTCCTTGACGGCGGCGATGATGCCAGCACCCGAGCGGCTTTGCGTGCCGGCCTGGACGACAAGCTTGCTGAAGTGCTGCGAGGCAGCGACGAGCTGCTGACCTTCGAAGATGTTATGCGAAAGCGGCTTTTCGATATAGAGGTGCTTGCCGGCTTGGAGGGACCAGATGCCCTGGATGGAGTGCTGGTGGTTTGGCGAGGCGATCGAGACGGCGTCAATATCCTTGTCTTCGAGCATCTTGCGGATGTCGGAGTAACCCTTAGCACCAGGGATGGCCTTCAGGCCCTTGGCGACCACGGTGGAGTCCACGTCGCAGAGGGCGACGATGCGGACGCCCTTGATCTTCTGGAGCTCCTTGATGTGCTCCATGCCGCGGCTGCGGAAGCCGACGACGGCGACGCGAAGGTCACCGTTAGCACCGGTGGATTGCGCGAAGCTGCGGGCGCTGAGGCCAGCCACCGCGGTAGCGATGGCCGTGTTCTTGATGAACGATCGACGATTGAGTTGGGACATATAAGAGAGGACTTGGGGTGGTAACCGAGCATAAGGAGTTTCGGTTGCAGTCGAGTAACTTCCTAAGCGAAGCCCAGCGGCTTCGGGGTCGGGTGGGGAAGTTTTTGCCGTCTCACGCTGCGAATAGCCTGCGAATAGAAGGGGTTGTGCCCGGAAAGGCCTGAGATTTAGTTACGCTAACTACTGATGGACAGTGACTTATATTGTTTATAAGTCTGGGCCGCCGTTCCGGGCACTACTTCACGGTTCGCAGGTATTCCCGGATGGCTTCGAATTGCTCGGCGCCCTTGCCGTCAAGCGGGTCGGTGAGCTGGGTCATCCCCTCGGGGTCGGCGTACTTCGGCATCTTGGTTTCGGGATCGATGCGGGTCGGGGCCATCACCCAGCGCGCGAAGTAACCTTTGCGGAGTCGCAAGTTCGATTCCACGAAGTTGATCGCCGGGGCTTCGAAGACGGCGGTGGCGGCTTGGTCGCCCAAGCCGTGGCATTGGATACAATTAAAGCCGCCGTTATTCCCGAGCAGCGTTTCCCCGAACTTCACCTTGGCTTCATTCGGGGCGGCTTCAGCAGGTTCCTGTTGCGGGAAGCCATGCTGGTGGGCGAAGCCGAGAGCAAGGCCTTCAGCACAGTGCGCGAAGCCCGGCATGCGTCCAATCAACCACGGACGTGGCTTGGCTTCGACTTGGCCCGCCAGGAATTTCACGAGCCAATCGTTGCGTAGCTTCTCGCCCGTCCAGGTGAGCGCGGGGACGGGTGCATCGGGGACGGGTTCGCCTTCGACGTGTTCCTTGGCGGGGAGGGCGGCGCGCAGTTTACGGGACTCGTCATCAACCTTCGCCCAGGTACTGCCGGCGTTATCGCGGGCGTGGCAGGCGATACAGTTCAGGTCTTTGATCTGGCGCGTGGCGTATTCGGCGGGGACATCCTGTTTCAACGCTGCGAGGTCCGTGCGCAGGAAGGTGCTGAGGGCGGCCCGCTGTGGAGCGGTGAGGGCGAAGTCGGGCGCAGTCCCGCGCGTGGCAGGCGCGCTCGCCAGGCAGCCTTTGTCAAAGGCTTTCTGCACGATGACTAAGGCGGGCTGCGTCGTAGCCGGCATGCCGGCGTGGCAGTTGAGGCAGCCAGCGCTGAGGAGCAACTGGCCCCCGCGGGTGGCATCGCCTTGGATGGCCTTACGCTTGATCATGCGGCCATTGAGCAAGAGGTAGGTGGCGAGCTGCGTACTTTCCTCATCGTTGAGACGGAAGTGCGGCATCCGCGTCGCGGCATAGTTGGCGCTGGGGTCCTTGAGGTAGGTCGCGAGGGCTTCGACGCGGAGCTGATACTTATCGCTGAGGTGAGCGAGGGGGATGCGTCCGTGGATCGGGCTACCTGTGACTTCCGCGTCAGGGCGTTGGTGGCAACCGATGCAACCAAGGTTAGCAAAGAGTGCCCCGCCGACGAGTCCGTCCTCGGCCTTGGGCTTGGCGCCGGCCTTGGGCGCTTCGCCCATGC
>CAITUF010000151.1 GCA_903895475.1 uncultured Opitutia bacterium
CTTGATCGATAACTCGCTGAACTGCTGGACGATGGATGAGCAGAATTTCATCGGGTCTAATGTGGTCGCCGTGAACATCATCCTTTGGTGCAGCTCTTCGCTCCCGGCGCAGAACGCTACCATCAATGATCCGGTGAAGCGGGTCGACTCGGCACTTCGTCCAGTTTTTCCAGCCGCCTCAGATCAAGCCCTTAAGTATAGCGTCAATCCGATCAACGGCGGCTACGGTGTGGCCTTCAAGTCGGCGACGACCGCCGCAACTGTGCTCTTAGCGCCGGTGCGTTACGCGGAGACCGGGACACCGACCGCCGTCTCGCCCGGCGGTGTCCACCCTAAGGATTATTACTTTGGACGACTGCGTGTCTTTTCGAATCGCATGTACCCTGACGGGCTCACGCTTGGCGCACCCGCTACCACTGCACCGTTCAATTACATGCCCTATACGATCCGTGGCGTGGAGGTCTCCGTGACTGTCCTAACGCCGGATGGGTCCAAGGAACTGCGCGGTCTGCAGATGTTGAATGACAATCAGAAGGTCCCGGAGGCAGATTTCAAACGCATCGTCTATCAACACGGACGTAACTATACCCGCTATATCCGGGTGCTGGCCAACGGCGGCTGAACGGACGCCATTAGAACAATGAAAAGGGGCGCCGATCGGCGCCCCTTTCGTTTGCGGCCTCGGCTCGCTTTATTCCGAGAAGACGCCCATCGCACGGAACTTGGCGTACCGCATCGCGATCAGCTTCTCGGGCGAGGCCTTAGAGAGGTCGGCGAGCGAATCGCGCAAGGTCTTGCGGATGGCGGAGCCCGTGGCCGCCGGGTCTTCCTGGGCGCCGCCGAGAGGTTCCTTCACGACGCCATCGACGACGCCGAGCTTGAGGAGATTAGGAGCGTCGAGGCGCAGCGCTTCGGCGGCCTTCGGGGCATGGGCGCGGTCCTTGAAGAGAATCGCGGCGCAACCTTCGGGCGAGATGACGGAGTAGTAGGCGTTCTCGAGGATGTAGACCTTGTTCGAGACGGCGATGCCGAGGGCGCCGCCGGAACCGCCTTCGCCGATGACGAAGGTGATGATGGGCACGCCGAACTGGCTCATCTCGCGGAGATTGACGGCGATGGCTTCGGCGACGTGGCGCTCTTCCGAGCCGATGCCCGGGAAGGCGCCGGGGGTGTCGACGAGGGTGATGATCGGGAGGCCGAAGGTGTGGGCCATCTTCATCAGGCGAAGGGCCTTGCGGTAGCCTTCCGGATTCGGGCAGCCAAAGTTACGGCGGAGGTTCTCCTTCGTGTCGCGGCCCTTCTGCTGGCCGAGGACCATGACCGGTCGACCTTCGAAGAAAGCCGTGCCGCCGACGATGGACTCGTCGTCCATGTAGAGGCGGTCACCGTGCAGCTCTTGGAAGTCGTCGAACAGCATCCCGATGTAGTCTAGGGAGTAAGGGCGACGGGGGTGGCGGGCCAACTGGACGCGCTGCCAGGGATTCAGGTTACCGTAGACCTCGCGGCGGGTCTGCTCCATCTTGACCTCCAGGGACTTGACCTCCTTGGAGACGTCCATCCCGGCGGACTCGGAGGAGGCCCGGAGGGAGTTGATCTTGTCCTCGAGCTCCCGGAGGGGCTTTTC
>CAITUF010000152.1 GCA_903895475.1 uncultured Opitutia bacterium
GATGGCGCGCTCCGCGTCAGCGGGGAAGGCTACGGCAGCATGGTCACGAAAGGCGCCTTTAAGGACTATCACCTCGTCTGTGATTTCAAGTGGGGTGAGAAGACCTGGGGTAGCCGCACGAAGCGCTCCCGCGATAACGGAATCTTGGTGCACTGCTTCGGCCCGGTCGGCGCCCAGGGCGGCGCTTGGATGGCGAGCATCGAGGCTCAGATCATCGAAGGCGGTGTCGGCGATATCCTCGTGCTCAGCGCCCGAACCGCCGACGGGATTCCTTTGCCAGTTTCGATCAGTGCCGAGTTGGGCCGTGATCGCGACAAGGAAGCGATTTGGACTCCGGGTGCACCCCGCGTGACCATGACGGGCGGCCGCCTTAACTGGCAGCACCGCGACGTCGATTGGAAGGACAACCTGGGTTACCGCGGACGTGCCGATGTCGAATCGCCTTTCGGTGAATGGACGCGTTTTGAGATCATCGCCAAGGGCGACACGCTGGAGTATTATACCAACGGCGTCCTCGTGAACCGCGCCTTCGAGTGCAAACCCAGCGGTGGCCGTATCCTCCTGCAGACCGAAGCCGCCGAGATGTTCGTGCGTCGTTACGAGCTGCATCCGCTGGGTACGTTCACTGAAAAGTGGACGCCCGCCCCGGCTGCGCCCAAGAAGACCACCGCCGCGCCCGCCGCTGAACCGGTGCGGGCCAAAGGCGTACCGGCCTATGTGGCTCGTCCGGTCGAGATGACCTTGGCAAAGGGGCAGGGAGCCGGCGTGGCGCCGTCCGCTAAGCTTCCTGCGGGCTTTGAGCTCATCAACGCGGTCCCCGCTGGGATGGTCGCTCACCCGACCCTGGGATGCGTCGATGCGCGTGGCCGACTGTTTGTCGGCGACTCGCCAGGCGTGGCGTGGGGCGTCGGCCAGCACGAGAAAGAGCAGGCGGGTCGCATCGTCATGTTGGAAGACCGCGACAGCGATGGCGTCTTCGACCGGAGCACGGTCTTTGCGGATCGCCTGACTGTCCCGAAGGGTGCCTGCTGGGCGAACGGTGCACTCTATGTCGCTTCGCCTCCAGGTATCTGGAAGTTCACGGATACGAATGATGATGGCGTCGCCGAGAAGCGTGAGCTCCTTGTCGGTGGCTTCCAGTGGAGTGCCAATGGTGCCGACGTGCATGGCCCTTGGTTACACCCCGATGGTCGCCTCTATTGGACGCATGGTCGCAAGGGACATGAAGTGAAGCAGCAGGACGGCACCTTGGTGCACAAAGGCTTGGCCAGTGGAGTATGGTCGATGCGCCTCGATGGCTCGGACGTGCGCTGGCACTCGCTCATCTGCGGGGACAACCCGACTGGCCTAGCGTTCGCCCCAACCGGCGAGATCTTTGGGACCTGTAATCTTTATAATGGTGTCCCGCGGCACGACACCATCGGCCAGTGGCAGCTCGGCGGCATCTACACCCGCCCCGATTTTTTACACATCGTCGCCGATCAGCTCCGGACGCACGAGAAGATGCCCTTGGTCGCCAACCTGGGCCATATTGTTCCCAGCGGTTGTGCCTTGTGGTCACGGGCTAATGAGCTCGCTCCCGCCCTCGCTGCTTCCGCTGAAAATCTCCACCTCATGGTTTCGCTCTACAACTCGCAGAAGGTCATCCGTCTTGAACTCCAGAAGGAAGGCGCCGGTTACCGCGCCTCCGAACACGAATTTCTTAGCCTCACCAAGACGGGCGCCCACCTCACCGACGTTGTCGAAGCTCCGGACGGTTCGCTCCTCGTGCTGGATACGGGCACCTGGTATCCCCATTGCCCCTCTAGTCTGCTGAACTCGGCGAACGTACCGGGCGGCATTTATCGCGTTCGCCCCATCAAGCCCGTGGCCTTGGCGTCGGCGAAGCCCTCCCCTTATCGCGAGCTGACCGACGAGGATATTGCCCGCGACTTGGCGTCGGCCGATCCCGCGTTGGCCCGGCGAGCTTGCGAGCAGCTGACCTTTCGTCTGGTGGGCACACCCGCCGCCCGGGCTGCCTTATTGTCACTGCTAGACAAGCCGCTGGATCCTTTCCTTGAGCATGCGGCCGAATATGCCGCCATGAAGACGCAGGCCTTTAGTGTGAAGGAACTCCAAGCCGCAACTTCACCACGGCAACAGGCCCGCCTTCTGCGGATTCTTTCGCAAGTCACCACGAAGCCGGCTGAGCTCGCAGCGGTCTATGATTTTGCGGCGACCAGCTTGGATGCTGCGGAGCCAGCCTTGGCTACGAATGCCGCCGCTGCCCTCGGCAAGGCTGCGAATGCCGATACCCGTGTTGCCAAGGTCTTCATTGCCTGGCTGGCCGAAACTAAGATGTCCGACCGACGTCTCCTGGCTTTTGAACGGCTGGGGACCTCGCTGGCCAGTGGCCCAGAGCTATCAAAGGTCTTAGCGACCGCGCTCACTCAGCAAGGGCCCGTGCGACAGGTGGCATTGAAGGCCATCGCAAACTCCACTGGCAAATTACCGGATCAACAGTGGCGCCCAGCTTTGCTCGGCCTCCTTGATACGGAGGTGAGCCCCGTACTCTTTGAGGCCATCAGCCGCGTGAAGCACCGTAGTTTTGACGCTCGCCTCAACGCGTTTGCCGCCGACAAGTCGCGGGCAGCTACTCTGCGCCTACGGGCACTCTTGGCGCTTTCAGATGCTGGTAGTAAACTGAGTCCGGCCGCCTTCGACCTACTCTTGGAATTACTTGCTGACGCTGGGCAAGCCGGCCCGCGGATTGAAGCCAGTCGCCGCTTGGCGGAGGCCCAACTCAACGATGCGCAACTGGACCGCTTCCTCCCTGTGCTCATGCAGGCTGGTCCGATTGAGCAGGGCGACTTCCTGCAGCACCTGAAGAAATATGCACCCGAACAAGGTAAACGCATTGCTGCGGCTTTTGCCCAGTCGTCACAACTCGGGACCCTGCGTCCTGACGAAGTGCGCGTGGCCTTCGCTAAGTGGCCGCGGACCGTGTTTGAAGTCATGGAGCCGGCGTTCAACGCAGCTCTAGCCGCCACCGAGGCCAAGAAGTCCAAGCTCGATGCCTGGGCCCAAGAAGCGGCCCGTAGCGGCCGACCGGAAGCGGGTGCCAAGCACTTTGCCGCGGGCAAGGGGGCCTGCCTGGCCTGTCACCAAGTGGGCGAAGTTGGGCGAGCCCTTGGTCCCAACCTCTCCCGTATCGGGGCGATCCGCACCGAGCGGGAACTCATCGAAAGCATCCTCTTTCCCGGGAACACCATTGCGCGGGATTACGAGCTCCATGCCGTTGTCACCTCCGATGGGCGTAACCACCTCGGCCTGATTAAGTCCCGTGGTGCCGACGGGCTCGTGCTGATGGATGCGGCTGGCCAACTCCAGACCTTGCCGGCTGCCAGCGTGGTGAGCGAGACCCAGGTGGAAACTAGCCTCATGCCCGGAGGGCTGGACGCCGCTTTCACCCCTGCCGAGTTGGCGGACCTGGTTGCTTGGTTGCGGTCGCTGCGGTAAGGCTCAACGTTGTAAGAGTCTACAATACGAGACGCTTGACCTAGGGGGCGGGTTGGATAATTTCGGGAACGTCGCCACCCCGCGATAACCCCTATGATTAAGGATGTGCTCATCCTTGGCGGCGGAACCGCAGGCTTCTTCATGGCTGCCAGCCTGAAGACCCACCACCCATGCTTACGGGTGCGGGTGGTGCGTAGTCCGACGCTGGGTATTATTGGGGTGGGCGAGGGGAGTACCACGGATCTCTTACGGTTTATCCATGGGTTCTTACGCGTCCCTCCCGCCGAATTTTATCGGGCGGTGAAGCCCTCGCTCAAGCTCGGCATCAAGTTCCTCTGGGGGAAAGAAGACTATCACTACACCTTCACCGGGGCCTTGCGGCAGAAGTTTGAACCCTCGGGGGTGCCGATTGGCTTCGCTTGCGATGAGACCTTGGCCGACGTCGACGTCCATACCTCCTTGATGGCTGCGGGGAAGGTCTTCCCGCGGAGCCCGGAGGGCCCCTGGCCGCTGGTGAACCCCACCGTGGGTTATCATATCGAGAACGCTGAACTCGTTACTTGGTTGGAAAGCCACGCCGCTAAACTGGGTATCGAAGTGATTGATGGTGACCTCGCCTCGGTCGAACAGGCCGGCGGGGAGATCCAGGCCTTACACCTCAAAGACGGCCAGCGCCTCGCGGCAGATTTCTTCGTCGATGCCTCGGGCTTCCGTGCCGAGTTGATTGGTAAAGCCCTCGGCACGCCCTTCATCAGCTACGCGGACTCACTCTTTTGCGACAAGGCCGTCGTCGGCGGTTGGGCACGCACGACGGAACCCATTCTGCCCTATACGACGGCTGAGACTATGGAGGCTGGGTGGGCTTGGCAGATTGAGCATCCGGGACGGATCAACCGCGGCTATGTCTATTGCTCGCAGTTTATTTCGGATGCGGACGCGGAGGCGGAATTCCGAGCGAAGAATCCTAAGGTGGGACCCACGCGTATCGTCCCCTTCGTGCCGGGACGTTACGCCCACCAATGGGTGGGTAATGTCTTTGCGGTGGGCAATGCCGCTGGTTTCGTCGAGCCCCTCGAGGCGACCTCATTACTTTGCATTGCGCACGAGTGTCGCTTCCTGACGATTGCGCTCGCGGAGGGTGGTTTGAAGAAGAACGACAGTATGCGGGAAACCACGGACCACTTGTGTGGTCGCCTCTGGGATGAGATTCGGGATTTCTTGGCCGTTCATTATCGTTTCAATCAACGGGCGGACACCCCGTTCTGGCGGCATTGTCGCGCGCACGTCGCGTTGCATGGCGCCCAGCGTATGGTCGACTTTTATCGCGAGAACGGCCCCACCTTCTGCTTGGAGGTCGAGTTACTCGCTCCCGCCCAGAGTATCTTCCAATTGGAAGGATTCTGGCTTCACCTCGTGGCTATGGGCGTGCCGCATGCGCGGACGGACCGGCTGACGCCAGCGGAGCGACAGTGGTGGGTCAGCCAGCGAGCGAGCAATCGAGGGAGCGCAGCGACCGGCCTGACGGTGGAAGAGTCGTTAAAAGTCCTGCACGACCCACGTTGGAGCTGGCGGCCGGACTTCTATAAGGACGTCCACTGAGGCCTCGGTCTTTACCAGAGCAAGGCCAGGAGGCCGGCAGCGGGTACCGCTAAGAGCACGAGTA
Source organism: uncultured Opitutia bacterium (assembly GCA_903895475.1). Taxonomy (GTDB): domain Bacteria; phylum Verrucomicrobiota; class Verrucomicrobiia; order Opitutales; family UBA953; genus UBA953. The sequence goes on from CAITUF010000152.1 coordinate 5,162, forward strand.
GGCAGCTCCCGCGGCGGTCGTCGCTGTCGTCTTGATCGGCGTTATCCAAGGCATACTGATCTTCGTCGAAGCTCCCGGGCTCTTGGTCATGATCGCGGTCGTTCTCATGGTCGCCGCCGTCGTCTAGGGTGTCGTCGTCTAGGGTGTCGTCGTCTAGGGTGTCGTCGTCCGGGGTGTCGTTATCGTCGCGCATGCCAAGGACTTTACCCAAAGCCTGGCGGTCTGCAAGGGGCGGAAAGGTCGCTCCAGGGTGCGGTTTACTCTGGAGGATTAGCGATTCCTCGCCCACGATAGGGACCTCGTATGGCTACCGTCCTTTGCATGAAGTGGGGCACCAAGTATGGTCCCGAATACGTCAATCGTCTCCATTCGATGGTGCAGCGGCATCTCACAATCCCGCATCGCTTCGTCTGCCTGACTGATAACAAGGATGGCCTGAATCCAGGCATCGAGACTTTCGCGATCCCGAGCCTCAAGTTGCCAGCGGGCGCCCCGGAGCGCGGCTGGACTAAGCTCGTCTCCTTTTCGCCCGACCTCAGCGCTCCAGGCGGTCCGGAACTGAAGGGTGAAATCCTCTTCCTCGATATCGACATCGTTATCGTCGGCAACATGGATGCCTTCTTCCAGCAGCCGGGAGAGTTCTTGATTATCCGCGACTGGCAGAAGGGCGATATCACCGGTAACTCCTCTGTCTACCGCTGGACCGCAGGCGCACACCCCGAGGTGTTGGAGTATTTCCGCGCGAATCTGGAAGCCGTTCGGAAGCGCCATCGCAACGAACAGGAGTTCCTCACTGCGCACTTAAGCGGGCAGGGGAAGGTCGGCTATTGGCCCGAGACTTGGTGCCGCAGTTTCAAGCGCCATTGCGTGAAGTATTTCCCCTTCTCCTTCTTTCAGACGCCCGCGATTCCAGAGGGCGCTAAGATTGTTGTCTTCCATGGCGTGCCCAATCCACCGGACGCCTTGGTCGGTCGGAGTGGCAAGTGGTATCGTCGGGTCCTGCCGACCCCTTGGATCGCGGATAATTGGAAATAAGGAAGGGTCGGAGGAGAGTCGGAAAGAGTCGGAGGAGAGTCGGGAAGGGTCGGAAAGAGCAGGAGAAGAATCGGGTAGGGGCGCGACTGCGTCGCGTCCGTGGGCGGCTGGACGTGTGGTGACTTGTAGCTGAGCCAAATCCCGATGAGTCCCGTCTGCGGTCTCGAGCGGACGCCACGCAGTGGCGCCCCTACCTCGAGGCATAGCTGACCAAGGCAAGAAACAAGAAGGGCAGCACGTGGTGCTGCCCTTATCTTCCGAAAGTACTGCGCGCTTTCGCTTACTTCTCTTCGGTCGCGTCCTCGTTGGCCGCTTCTTCCTTGGCCTGGGCCTGGGTGCTGAGCACGGGCTGGGCGAAGAGGCGACTGTCGTGGAGCTTGGCGATATAGCCTTCGCCGATGAGGAAGTTGAGGTCGGCGAGCACGCGTGCCTTGGCGGCATCATCGGCGGTTTCGCCGGCGACGGCGAGGGCGACGTCCTTGCCTTGGATGCCGGAAGTCTTGTCGAGGCAGTCGAAGATTTTCTGCATCGCATCGCTGAAGCTGGACTTCGGGTCGCGGCACTTGCGGCGGACACCACAAGCGTAGGTGATGCCCTTGGAGCCCTTCTTGTAGAGGTGGAAGCCTTCCTTGCGGAGACGGCCGCGGATGCCGTTGGCGGTATCGAGGGGGAAGTCGCGCTGGCGATCGAGGGCGTAGCGGACGCAATCACGGAGCGGGCCGGGCGGCATCTCGGCGAGGAGACGGCCGGGGAAGCGAACTTGGTTGCGGGAGATGACGGTGGCTTCGCGGCGGAAGGCCAGCAGGAAGCCGCGGGCGGCGTCCATGCTTTCCAAACGCTCGGGTTCGCCTTCCTGACGGTCCTTCGGGGCGTATTCCGTACGGGTGGACATGGACTTCTTCCAGGCCTCAATGGCTTCGGGTTCGCGGACCATCTCGAGGTCGGCCTTAAAGCGGTCAAACGGGGCGTTGGGGCAGGTGCGGGCGTGGTGGTCGCGCAGGGTCTTCTGGTAGCTGTGGTGGGTCGGCGAGCCCAGGATGGCCCCGGTGCGCTTGCAGCGGGCGACCATTAAGAAGGACCCCTTCGGGGCTTCGGTTTCGACCTCAACCGTATCGAAGAACTTATCGAGATGGCGGTTGAGCACGTGGCTGACCGCTTCGGCTTCAGTGAGGAACGGCACGCTATCTGGGACGGAAATCGAGAGCGTCGCATCGGTGCGCTTCTCGGCATCGGCTGGCTTGATGACGATTGAAAGACGATCTTCCTTATCCAAAATCAACTGTGCGACGCTGAAGAGTTCGTAGGTGATCTGACTTTTCTTCATCGCATCACCGAGCAACTCGAATTTGGCGTCATCGGGGAAGAAGCCGGTCGTCACTACCATCTGCGGGATGGCTGGTTCGGACTCGAAGCGATCGCCGCGATCATCGCGGCTAGGACCACGACGGTCATCGCGTGGACCGCCGGGACCACGAGACGGACCGCCGGGACCACGCGAAGGACCACCCGGTCCGCGCGACGGACCACCCGGACCACGCGAAGGACCACCGGGGCCACGGTTACCGCCATCACGGAAAGAAGGACGATCGCCGCCTTCGCGGCGGGGACCCCGACTCGCGCCGATGTTTTCGTTCGGTCCGTCGACCCAAGAGGGGCCAAAACCCAGCGAAGAAAGGTCTATCGGTTTGATAGAATCTTCGGGGGGGCGGGACGAATCGGCCGGATCGGGAGACATTGCGGGTCGAGAGTTGGCAAAGATACCTCGCTTGGCAAGCGTGGGCACAAACGCTTTTTTCTTGCACTGATGCCCGGGTGTTCCACTTTCCACCTTCCTTAGATTGCTCAGGTGGTGGAATGGCAGACACGCATGCTTGAGGTGCATGTGCCGTAAGGTGTCCGGGTTCAAGTCCCGGCCTGAGCACCAATTTGAAGCTGGCCCGGTTCAATTTTGAGCCGGGCCTCTTTTTTATTCCCTTAAGGCGGCTCTGCGGCAGGAATAGGGGCATGGCTCCGCAGGACAAAATCGACGTTCTCATCCTTGGTTCAGGCGGCCGTGAGCACGCGCTGCTCAAGGCCTGCCTCCGCAGCCCCCGCGTCGGTCAGGTCCGCGTGGCTCCCGGTAATGGCGGCATGGCACTCGAAGCCGAATGCCTGGAAGTCGACATCAACAGCGGTGCTGCGGTCCTTGACCTCGTCCGCCGCACGGGGACGCAGTTCGTCATCGTCGGCCCAGAGGTGCCGTTGGCCCATGGGGTGGTTGATGTCCTCGAAGCGGCGGGCGTCAAGGCGTACGGCCCTTTACAGGCGGGAGCGCGGCTCGAAGCCAGTAAGGCCTTCAGCAAGGACTTTCTATTTCGCCATAAGATTCCCACCGCGGCCGCTGAGACCTTCCGATCCTTGGAACCAGCGCTGGCCTACGTCCGTCAGCAACCGCTCCCCATTGTTATTAAAGCCTCGGGTTTGGCGGCAGGGAAGGGTGTCGTCATTGCGATGAATCACGCCGAGGCTGAAGCCGCTTTACGCGATATGATGGAAGCGAAGGTCTTCGGGAGCTCGGGCGATGAAGTCGTCATCGAGGAATTCATGCAGGGCGAGGAAGCCTCGATTATGCTCATGGTCTGCGGCGAAGAGTATCTCATGCTGCCGCCGAGTCAGGACCATAAGCGCGTGGGCGAAGGCGATACCGGCCTGAATACGGGCGGCATGGGTGCCTATGCGCCGACGACGGTCGTCACGCCAGAAGTCGAGCGCCGCTTGCGGGAGGAGATCATCGTGCCCACCTTGCGTGGTTTAAAGGCCGATGGCATTGATTACCGCGGGACACTCTACGTCGGTATCATGGTGACTTCGATTGGCCCGCGCGTGGTCGAATTCAATGTCCGTTTTGGCGACCCCGAATGCCAAGTGCTCATGCCCTCATTAGAGACCGACCCGGTCGAAATCATGGAGGCCATCGCCGCTGGCACCTTCCGTTCGGCTTCGGTCCGGCTGCGTCCGGGTTCGACCATCATCGTCGTCCTCGCTGCGGGCGGGTATCCTGGCGAAATCCGTAAAGGCGACGTCATCACTTTGCCGCCGCAGCTCCCTGCGGGCGTGGATATCGTCCACGGTGGCACCAAGCGCTTGCCCGATGGCCAGGTCGTGACCTCGGGCGGGCGCGTGCTCGGCGTCGTCGCTCATGGCGCCACTTTGGCGGAGGCCGCTCAAAAGGCCTACGCGGTGGTGCCGCAAATCCAGTTTACCGGTTGCCATTATCGTCGGGACATCGGCTACCGCCAGCTCCGCCGCGACGGTGCGGTCTGATTACGGGTTGAACCGCCCCACCGTCTCGACACTCTCTCGTCCATGCCAGTCGAACGCGATACCGTGACGTTTGTCTGCACAGGGAATACCTGTCGCAGTCCGATGGCGGAGGCATTGTTGCGGGCGGCTTTGGCGAAGCGGGCCGGCGGGTTGGAGAAATTGAAAGTCGCTTCGTTCGGCTTAGCGGCGCAACCGGGCGATCCGGCCTCGCCGAACTCGGTGAAGACGATGCAACGCATTGGACAGGACTTGAAGGCGCACCGGAGCCGTCTCCTATCGCAGGCCGATCTAGATCGTAGCCTCGTTGTCTTTGGGATGACGGAATCGCACCTCGCGGCGCTCCGGCAACGTTTCGACTCCTTGCCAGAACACGTCCTCCTCCTCCGGGACGTCCTCCCCGAAGGCGTGGACCGTAATATTCCCGATCCCTTTGGCGGCGGTTACCGCGACTACGAAGAATGCCGCGACTCGATGGTGGAAGCCATCCCCGCCCTGCTGGCCTTGCTGAAGCACCATTTTATCCGCCCATGACCACCCCTTTGACCCTTTCCTTTGGCAGCGACCATGGAGGCTTGGCCCTGCGCCGGGATCTCATGGCTGCCTTGCGTGCCAAAGGCTACACCATCCTCGACCGTGGTACCGAGACCGAGGCCTCCTGTGACTATCCCGACTACGCCCACGCCGTCGGCGCGGATGTGACCTCGGGCCGTGCCCGGTTCGGGTTCCTCGTCTGCACGACCGGTATCGGTATTTCGATTGCTGCCAACAAGGTCCCCGGCATCCGGGCCGCCTTGGTGCAGAGCGCCGACGCCGCCGAGCTGAGCCGTCGGCATAATGACGCGAACGTCCTGTGTTTGGGGGCTAAATATGTCGACCTACCTTTGGCTTTGGCCTGTGCCGAGGCCTTCTTGGCGGCCCAGTTCGAAGGCGGTCGCCATGACCGCCGTGTCGCCAAGATGGAGTCCTGTGGATAATTGCCCGCCTTTTCCGTTGTCACGCTTGCTTCCGCATCTTTCACCTATCTCCCTATTCTCATGACTGCCATCAGCCGCACTCCGCTCGCCCAGCTCGACCCAGAAATCGACGCCCTCATCAAGGCCGAGCTCAACCGTCAGCAGACGCACCTCGAACTGATTGCCTCGGAGAACTTCACCCTGCCTGCAATTATGGAAGCGCAGGGCAGCGTGCTGACGAATAAGTATGCCGAAGGCTACCCTGGGAAGCGCTGGTATGGTGGTTGCGAACAGGTCGACAAAATCGAGCAGTTGGCGATTGACCGTGCGAAGGCTCTCTTCGGTGCTGACCACGCTAACGTCCAGCCGCACTCGGGCAGCCAAGCCAACGCCGCCGTTTACTTTGCGAGCATCAAGCCTGGTGATAAGATTCTGACGATGAACCTGTCGCACGGCGGGCACCTCACGCACGGCAACTCCGCTAACTTCTCGGGCAAGCTTTACACCGCTGTCCACTACGGCGTCGGCGCTGATGGCCGTATCAATTACGATGAAGTCGCCGAGATGGCTGCGCGTGAAAAGCCGAAGATGATCACCGTGGGTGCGTCTGCTTACGCTCGCGAAATCGACTTCGCGCGCTTCGGTCAAATTGCCAAGGAGAACGGTGCGCTCCTGCTTGCTGACATCGCGCACATCGCTGGCCTCGTCGCCGCAGGCGTGCATCCTTCGCCCGTGCCGTATGCCGACTTCGTCACCACCACCACGCACAAGACCCTGCGCGGACCGCGTGGCGGCTTGATCCTGTGCAAGGCCGAGCATGCCAAAGCCGTCGACTCGGCGGTCTTCCCGGGTGCCCAAGGTGGCCCCTTGGAGCACGTTATTGCCGCCAAGGCCGTCTGTTTTGCCCAATGTGCGACTCCGGAATTCAAGGCCTACGCCCGCCAAGTGGTGGCTAATTCGAAGGCCCTCGCCGACGCCCTCGTCGGTCTCGGCTTTGGCTTAATCAGCGGTGGTACGGATAACCACTTGAGCCTTATTGACTTACGTAAGAGCCATCCCAATGTCTCTGGTAAGGATGCCCAGCTCGCGCTCGATGCCGCTCACATCACCACCAACAAGAATACGGTGCCGGACGAGACCCGCAGTCCCTTCCAGGCCAGTGGCATCCGCGTCGGCACGGCTGCGGTCACCTCTCGTGGCATGAAGGAGTCGGAAATGCGCCAAATTGCCCAAGCCATCGCTGTGGTGCTCTCGGATCCCTCTAATCCGGCGAAAATCGAGGAAGGTAAGGCCATCGCCTCGGCCCTGTGTGCCCGTTTCCCCTTGCCCTATTGAGTTTGTTCCGCACTTTTTCGCTTTCATTCCTTTTTATACCCCCTATTCTAAATATCTACCCCACTAACCCCATGAATACCCCTATTCGTAACCGCAAAGGCTTCACGCTCATCGAGCTGCTGACCGTTATCGCGATCATCGGCATCCTAGCCGCCGTCCTCTTCCCCGGCGTTCAGGGCGTTATGCGCCAGGCTAAGAAGTCCACGGCCCAGACCAAGGTACGAAATATCGCCCAGGCCTACATCTCCTTCGCCTCGACGGGCAATAAGTTCGTCAAGCAGGGTGCTTGGAGCCTCACCGCCCCGACCCAAGCCAACTCGGTCGCCGATTTCGGCGCCGTGCTCGCCTACAACGCCAACCTTGGCGCCGCCGAACTCTGGTACGTAGACGCCGACCAGCTGAACGAATCCGCTTCTTTCCCGAAGCAGGTCCTCCTCGGCGCCACCGGCAGCCAGACCGTCGACCCTAACTTCGCTACTGGCTCCGTCCAGTACGGCTATCACTCCTGGACGACCTTCGTCCCCACCCCCCGCAATATCGACGAAAAGATTCCTCTCTTCTGGGCTCGTGGTCTGACCACCGCCGGCAAGTGGGACGCCACCAACGGCGTCTGGGGCGCTGAAGGCGGCCACATCGCTTTCGGTGACTCGCACGTCCTCTGGTTCCAGGACACCGCGACTGACGACACCAAGTTCGTCTCCAAGAAGTCCGCTGGTACGATGACTGCCAACTGGCAGGACGCCGTCTCGGTTGGCACGGTGACCGAACTTAAGTCTAAGTAAGCGACTTTGGTTTCTGCGAAAAGCCCCGGGCCACCGGGGCTTTTTTGTTTTCGGAACCTACCCGATAGGCATTGTTTGCTTAGCATGGCTGCCCTGCGCACATGGATCGACGCTTGTCGGCCGAAGACTTTGGTCGCGGCGGCGGTACCCGTTGCGGTCGGTGGTGCGGTCATCTGGGCCTATGGCGAGGAGGTCAACGGTCTCAGCCTCTGTCTCGTATTAGCGTACTGTCTAGCCTTCGCCCTCTGCGTGCAGGTCGCCTGTAACTTTGCCAACGACCTTGGCGATACGCTGCGCGGGGCCGATACCTCCGCACGTGTCGGGCCACGTCGGGCCGTCGCCAATGGGGACATCACGCCGGCGCAGATGCAGCGCGGCATCTGGATAGCCTGTGTGCTGGCACTCGTTGTCGGTAGCCCTGTCGGCCTGCTTTCGCCGTGGCTGGCCTTGGCGGGCGTGCTGGCAATCGCGTGCGCTTTAGGCTATACCTTGGGGCCGTATCCGTTGGCCTACAATGGGCTCGGGGACGTGTTCGTCATCGCCTGCTTCGGCGTGCAAGCGACGGCGTTGACCGCGTGGGCAGCTTGGCTGGACGCCGGTAGTTCTGGTGAACTCGTGCCGTGGACGCCGGCGCTCCTCGCAGGCCTGGGCTTGGGCCTCTTGGCGGACAATATTCTTTTAGCCAACAATGCGCGTGACCTGGAGACCGACCTCGTAGCGGGCAAGCGAACCACTGTCGTCCGTTTCGGTCGGGGCTTCGCGCGTGGCCTTCACGCTCTCAACTTGGCCGCTGGACTGGCCTGCCTGGGCTTGGTCTTCGGTTGGCTGCCACTCCTCGTTCTACCTTGGGCAGTCTGGCAGCACCGCGGTTTCCGGCAGGCTCAACACGCGGGGGATTTCGTGCCTTTCCTCGCCCAAGCGGCCGGGTTGTTGCTGGTGGCCGGTGCCCTGTGCGTAACTGCCGCTTGCCTTGGCCTGACCCCTACAGAATTCTGGATGTCGCGATGAATACACCCGAGTCACTCGCCAGCCAGCTCGAGGCCCTCGTCAACGCGGGCACCCGCCCCTCGTGGGATGAATATTTCATGGCCACCGCTGTTTTGGTCAGCTCGCGCTCCAGTTGCGAACGCTTGCACGTCGGCTGCGTGGTCGTGTCCACGGGGAAGCATCCCAACCGACTCGTTGCCGCGGGCTACAATGGTTTCCTGCCGGGCACGCCGCACGACTCCAAGATTCGCGACGGCCACGAGCAGGCCACCGTGCATGCCGAGCAGAATGCCGTGGCCGACGCCGCTAAGCGTGGTGTCTCCCTCCAGGGCACGGTCTGTTACGTGACCCATTTCCCGTGCGTGAACTGCGCGAAGATCCTGGCCGCCGCCGGTATCACCGAGGTGCGTTATCGGCATGACTATAAGAACGACCCGTTGGTCGCGGAGCTGTTTGCGCAGGCAGGCTTGGTCGTCACGAAGTTGGTGGGCTGATGGCCAGTAAGTTCCAGTCCATGGCCGGACGCGTGCTGGTGTCGCACCCGTTGCAGCGCGACGAAAACTTCTGCGAGACCGTCGTTCTCATTCATACGCATACCAAAGCCGACGGCGCGATGGGGGTCATCCTGAATCGCCCCCTCGGGCAGTATCTCGGCCAAGTGCAGGCAGAGTTCTGTGCTGGGCCGTTGTCGGGCGTGCCTCTGCATGTCGGCGGGCCTTGTTCGGCTGACCGGATGGCCCTGGGTGGA
>CAITUF010000153.1 GCA_903895475.1 uncultured Opitutia bacterium
ATTGTTGACGACGAGAAGCACACACGCGATGGCCTGCGCGCCGCGCTCGAGGATAAGTATGAGACCTTCGTGGCGAAGGATGCCGCGGAAGCGGCGCGCCTCATGCAGGATGTCCCCCCCGACGCGGTGCTGACCGACCTGCGGATGGCGGGCGAGGACGGGATGGCGGTGATCGACCGGGCGCTCAAACTTTCGCCGCAACCCGTGTGTCTGATGATGACGGCCTATGGCGACGTGGAGACGGCCGTGCAAGCGATGAGCCGCGGCGCTTATTGGTTCATGCAGAAGCCCGTCGATCTCCGGCAGGTCGAATTGCTCTTGGAGCGAGGACTGAAGGCCCGGGCGACGGAGAAGGAAGTCACCGTGCTGAAGACCCGCCTTGATCGCAAGTTCTCGCTGGGTGAAGTCGTGGGCTCATCCGCCGCCTTGCAGCATTCCATCGAGCAGGTCCGCTCGGTGGCGACCTCGAACGCGACCGTGCTGTTACTCGGAGAGACCGGGACCGGCAAAGAGCTGTTCGCTCAGATGATTCATCAGGCGAGTAATCGTGCGAAGGGCCCCTTCATGGCAGTCCATTGCGCGGCCATTCCGGCTAATCTCCTAGAGAGCGAGCTCTTCGGGCACGAGAAAGGCTCCTTCACGGGGGCGACCGAACGTCGCGTCGGCCGTTTCGAGTCCGCTGATGGCGGAACGCTTTTCCTCGACGAAATTGGCGAGATCGACGCGACGACGCAGATAAAGCTACTGCGTTTTCTGGAGACCCGCAGCGTCGAACGCCTCGGTTCACATAAGCCGATTACCCTCGACCTCCGCTTGGTGTGCGCGACGAACCGCGATTTACTGCAGATGGTGAAGGAAGGTAAGTTCCGTGAAGACCTTTACTACCGCCTTTCCGTCGTGCCTTTGCGGATGCCGCCCTTGCGTGAGCGGACGGATGACATCCCCCTGCTTTTGGCGCATTACCTAAAACGCTTCGCAACGGAGAATAACCTGGCGGAGGTGCGCTTGGCCGCCGATGCCTTGGCGGTGTTGGCTCGCTACCCGTGGCCTGGTAATATTCGTGAACTCCGAAACACGTGCGAGAACCTGGCAGTGCTCCGCGCAGGTAAGATGGTCGGCGCGGCTGATCTCGATGCGCGCTACACCCAGCCGACGAGCCTCGGCGGGAGCGTCCGCCCCGTCCTACCAGCGGCCACGGGGGGCATGTTTGATAAGGAGCAGAACGAGAAGGAGCTCCTGAAACAGGCTTTAGCTTCCGCCGCTGGCAATCGGACGAAGGCCGCCGAGCTGCTGGGGATTTCGCGGCGAACGTTGCACCGGAAACTTTTACAATGGCCCGAGTTAGAAGTCGGCCCGCCGCCGCATGCTTAAGGCTTGGCTATGGTGCGCGGTTGCGGCGACCTCCGTGCTCGGCGCGGATATTGCAGGCTCCGATCTTTTGAAGGCTGCGCTAACGGAGGGGCTCCGGCAGGCTGCCCCAGCCTCCTCGGTCGACTTTGCGGGCACGCTCCCCGGTCGGCGGAGTTTGGCGGATGGTCGCTCGTCCGTCGCTTTACTCTTTCAGAAAGACGGTGAGCCCGATCCCTCCGCGCCTGCCGGCCAGACCCTGCAGCGGTACCTCTTGGCTAATGCCGCGGTCGTCGTGGCGGTCCATAAGTCTAATCGTCAGAACCAGGTAAGCTTTGCCGACCTCAACAGTTTGTTGGCCAAGGACCCGAAGGTTTATTATGTGAACTGGAACGACCTCGCCGGGGGGAACCTCTCGGAAACGATTCTCACCTATCTTTACGCCCCCCATGGGGCTTTTGCCCGGGAACTCATCCAGGGGGTACCTTTAAACAAGCAGCCCTTTCGTCAGGAAGTGAATATGGTCATGGACTGGGCTCCCGTCGGCCAAAGCCTGGCTACTCGTCCGGCGACCATAGCCTTCGCCCCCGCCCTGCCCGTAGGCTCCGAGGGCCGCTTGCTCCAGGTCTCGGATGGACGCCCCGGTAAGGCGACCACCGCCTATTCCCCGGACGAGATGAATATCTATAACGGGGACTACCCTTTGCGCCTGCCCCTGTATCTTTATGTGCGGACAGATAAGCACGCTGTACATAAAGATGCCCTGAAATGGCTATTTTCTGAGGCCGCGGCCGAGCAGATTCGCGCTTTAGGCCTCTACCCTGCCCCCAAGGCCATCCGCGAGCGTTTAGCCCAAAGGCTTGACAGCCGTTAAGCAGATTGGTCTGCTCACTCTCCGAAAGCGCGCGTAGCTCAATGGTAGAGTACCACCTTGCCAAGGTGGCTGTTGCTGGTTCAAGTCCAGTCGCGCGCTCCACTTTAACCCACCCTAACCGGTGGGTTTCTTGTTTTAGGCGGCAACTGGCAGGGTCACCGTCACCCGCAAGCCCTTCGGACGGACGTTATCCGCCGTCACTGACCCGCCGTGAAGTTCGGCTACCTGTCGGACGATACTCAGGCCTAGGCCACTCCCACCCGCTCGACGTGATTTGTCCGTTCGGTAGAACCGGTCGAAGAGTCGCGGGAGATCGACGGCGGCGACGCCTGCCCCATCGTCCTGAATTTCTAGGGCGACGCCGCCAGGCACATGCGAGGTACGAATCAGGATGTGCGTGGCGCCCGCGGCGTGCGCGAGTGCGTTCTCGATGAGGTTCTGGACGAGCCGACGGGCTTGCACGGGATCAGCCGCGGCACTCTCCTCCGCCCGGAGGTCGAGCTCAATGGTGACCTTGGCCGCTCGGCAACGTGGGCTGAGCTCTTCGGCGACTTCGCGGCACGCGCGATGCAGTGCACCCCGCTCGCGTCGCATGGGGTCATGGGAGCTCTCCAAGCTGGCTAAGGCGAGCAAGCCTTCAACGAGACCCTGTAGACGTCCGACGGAGGAAACAATTTTTTGGATGAACCGCGCCCGGTCTTCCGGCGTCATCGTCGCTTGGTCGTCGGCCAGTGTTTCTGCATAGCCACGGAGAATCGTCACCGGCGTGCGGAGGTCGTGCGAGACGTTCGTGACAAACTCACGTTCCATCGCTTGAAGCCGTTTCAGTGCGGTCACTTCGGCCAAGACAAAGATGACCGCGCCTTCGCCGAAGGCTTCGGGGTCGGTACGCGCCCCGGCGGCTTGAATCCACGCGTCAGCGAGCGGCGCCCGGTGCAGTAAGATCGTCTCCCCCGCCCTGCCCTCGCGGCGCACTTGCCGAATCAGTTCGATGAAATCAGCGCTCCGCACCAACGGCACGATGGATGCGCCCAGTTCAGCATCGGATAAGCCAAACAATGCGTTCGCTGCGGGATTCGCTAGCCGGAGGCGGTCCTGAGCGTCGACGACGAGCACGGCGTCCGTCAGTGGGGCCAAGAGTGCATCCACACGCTTAGCCGCCGCCGAACGGATCTCCTCTTCGGTTAACGTGCGTCCTTCGATTGCCGTAAAGAGGTCATCCAGCGAGAGCCAACGGATTAACCAGCCCTGCGGCCTTCCCTCGGTTCCTCCACTCAGCAGCGAGCGTCGGCACCAACGGAGGCAGTGGCCCAGTTCGGAGACGCACCAGCCAACCAGGCCAAGCCCGATGGCGAGTATCATCCAAGGAAGCCAGCTCATCGAACTAAGAGCGTGCGACCGGGGGTCGTTCGGTGCGAGTGCAAAGCACTCATCCCGTTACGCGATAGCCGACCCCGCGGACCGTCTCGATGACATCACCCGAGGGCCCGAGTTTTTCACGGAGACGGCGGACGTGCGTGTCGACCGTACGCGTTTCTAAGTCGGGCGAATAATTCCAGACGTCGGAGAGGAGCTCTTCGCGGGACTGCACGCGGCCTTTACGCTCCAAGAGTAGGCGGAGTAACTTAAATTCGGTGGCCGTTAATTCGAGGGGCTTCCCGGCGGCGGTGACTTCATGCCGCTCGATGTCGAGCAGGAGCGCTCCTGCGGCGAGCCGGGTTGAGGGCTTGGCCGCGGCGGATTTAGCACGTCTGAGCAACGCCTGCGCCCGGAGCATGAGTTCACGCACGTCAAATGGCTTGGTGACGTAATCGTCGGCGCCCGACTCCAGGCCGCGCACTTTGTCGGCGGTCTCCCCTTTCGCGGTCAGAAAAATAACAGGGGTGTCTTGTAGTAAGGCATCCGCTCGAACCATGCGCAGCAACTGCACGCCGGTGAGTTCGGGCATCATGACATCTAAGATGATGAGGTCGGGGCGGAAGTCGCGGGCGAGGCCGATGGCCCGGAGCGGATCGTTTAAACTGCGTACTGCGTACCCGGCTTGGCGGAATTTATAATCCAAGAGCTCGGTGACATCCGTCTCATCGTCTACGACGAGGATGCGTTTGAGGTGTTCAGCGTCTTGAGTGGCCATAGATATAAATAACGATGGTATCGCCACGAGCGCCAGATTTAGGTGTCAATTAAGGCGATTGGGTTACGGAGGGTTTTAATGTACATAAATCTATGATGATTATATACTTAACACATATCGTCACCTGATTGTTTCACGCCTAAGGCACAAGTGTTACATAGGCACTGTTCCACGTAGAACATCGCCACCCCGCCCTGCCCTTACGCACTCTTCTGCGCTCTAAATAATACCATCAACAAAGAGATGTCCGCCGGGTTCACGCCACTGATCCGGCTCGCTTGGCCGAGGGTCTGCGGCTGAATGGCCTGGAGCTTCTGACGCGCCTCAATCCGCAGTCCATAGGCCTTTAGGAAGTCAAAGTTTGCTGGCACCTTAAAGGATTCAAGGTCGTGGAGTTTGCGGGCGGATCGGCGTTCGCGATCCAAGTAACCTCGGTATTTGACGCGATACATGACTTCGGCTTGGACCTCGGGTGTTTCTGCCAGGAAGCTCGGCGGCAGGTCCGCCGGCACGCCTTCAACATTTCTTCGGAGTACATCGCCGGCTAGTCCGCCACTAATGGCGATCTTTTCGAGGTATTCGGTCCAATGTGCGACCTGGGTGGCCTTGGATTCAATTCGGGCTAAACGAGCAGCCGGGACGAGACCGTAATCTGCAATTTTGGACTTCAGGCGGAGTTCAGCGCTGCCATGGTTGAATAAAAGGCGGTATTCGGCCCGGCTCGTGAACATGCGGTAAGGCTCTTGGGTGCCTTTAGACACCAAGTCGTCGATGAGGACCCCAATATAGGCCTCGTCGCGCCCAATGACCATCGGAGTCAGGCCTTGGACCCTACAGGCGGCGTTAACCCCAGCGACCAGCCCTTGAGCGGCGGCTTCTTCGTAGCCTGAGGTCCCATTGATCTGCCCAGCGAAGAAGAGGCCTTCGACTTTCTTAGATTCGAGGGTGGGGTAGAGCTGGGTGGGTGGGGCAAAGTCATATTCCACGGCATAGGCCGGCCGGAGCATGACGGCTTTTTCTAGCCCCGGGATAGAGTGGAGCATCTCGAGCTGAATATCAAAGGGCAGGGAGGTGGAGAGCCCATTGATATACCACTCATCCGTATTCCGGCCCTCGGGTTCCAGGAATAGCTTGTGGGAGTCCTTCTCCGAGAACTTCACAAACTTATCTTCAATCGAGGGGCAGTAGCGCGGGCCAACCCCTTTAATCTCTCCCCCGTAGAGAGGAGAGCGGTGGAGGTTATCGTGGACGATCTTGCCGGTTGCCCCCGAGGCCTCGGTCATCCAGCAGGAGACCTGATCGCTGCCCGGAGTCCATCCAGGGAGGCGCTCACCCCGTTGTTCCACGTGGAACATGTCGGCTTCTTGCCGGGTATCATGGAAGGCAAAAAGGGTGGGGGAGAGGTCGCCGGCTTGCTCTTCGCATTGGCTAAAATCAATGGACGAGCCGAGGATGCGCGGAGGGGTGCCGGTCTTCAGGCGCTGCAGCTCAATTCCAGCGTCTAAGAAACTGCTAGACAACGACTTAGCACTAAAATCACCCAAGCGACCGCCTTCCGTTTTATTATTCCCGATGTGCATCAAGCCGCGCAGAAAAGTGCCCGTCGTGACCACGACGGTTTTACCGTAGAAGGCTAGGTCGAGGTTAGTGTTCACCCCGACCACGGCCCCGTGCTCAAAGATGAGGCCGGTGACCATGGCCTGGAAGATGGTTAGCCCGGGTTGAAGTTCGCAGAGGTGCTTCATCCGGAACTGATACGCCTTCTTGTCGCATTGCGCCCGCGGGGCTTGGACGGCAGGACCTTTGGAGGAGTTCAGCAGGCGGAACTGGATACCGGTCGTATCGGCGGTCAGGCCCATCTCGCCGCCGAGGGCATCGATTTCGCGGACGATGTGCCCCTTGGCCTGTCCCCCGATGGCGGGGTTACAGCTCATTTGCGCAATAGTATCAATATTCCCACTGAGCAGTAGGACCTCAACGCCCATGCGAGCCGCGGCTAAGGCGGCTTCGACGCCCGCATGGCCCGCCCCGCAGACAATGACGTCGTAGGGCCGAGAGGGGCCGAGGCGGATTTCTTTGGGCGGTCGCATAGGAGGCTTCCCTCCTAGCGGAGGGAATCACTTCCCTATGCAGAAGGAAGCAAAGAGCTTGTCCAGCATACGCTCATTATCAATTCGCCCGACAATCTCCCCGAGGGCGTCCAAGGCCTCCCGGCAGCGAGAAGCGGCCAATTCAGTCTGGGCGGGGGGGGCGAGGTGCTCACGGGCCATCTTTAAGGCTGCGGCCGCCCGGAGAAGGGCGTCTGCGTGGCGGACGCCAACAACCAGGTCTTCGGCACCTGGAGCGACTTCGCGGTCGATCAAGATTTGGCCCAGCTGGTCCCGGAGGGCTTCGGCGTCTCGGCCATCTAGTAGGCAGGTCGGAATCTTCGTCAGTTCTGACTGCCAAGAAGCGTGCGCGGGATGTGCGGGGAGATCCGACTTGTTGGCGATGACGAGGGTGCGCGTTGGATCAAGCAACGCCTCGAGATCCGCGGGCAACGTCGGCGGCGGCGCGGACCGATCGACCACGAGCAGAAGAAAGTGGGCGGCGCGCGCTTGTTCCAGTGAGCGCTCCATACCGGCATGTTCCAAGGCGGAGCCACCCACGCGGAGGCCAGCGGTGTCCACCGCGGTGACGGCGAGGGGGAGTCCCGCGATGGGCGCTTCCAGGAAATCGCGCGTGGTGCCCGGTTCCGCACTCACGAGCGCCCGCGCGGAACCACTCAGCGCGTTGAGCAAACTCGATTTACCCGCGTTCGGTGCGCCGACTACGGCGACGCGGAGGCCGTCCCGCAGCGCGGCCGCATGGCGGGCCGTTCGAGCGTATCCAGAAAGTTCTGACTCAATCTTAGCCAATGTTTGCAAGGGCCCATTTGGGTCCTCGGTCGGCAGGTCTTCTTCGGGAAAATCGATGTGCGCTTCGAGGGTCGCGAGCGCCGCGAGGAGGCGGTCACTCCACACGGCGACTTGCCGACCGAGTTCGCCCGCGAGTTGGCGGCGGGCTGAAGCGAGCGCCCGCTCGGAGCTGGCGTGAATTAAATCGGCAATCGCTTCCGCTTGGGTGAGGTCGAGTTTGCCGGCGAGGAAAGCCCGCCGCGTGAACTCACCGGGCTCGGCCGAGCGACAACCACGCGCGAGGCAATCTTCGACGAGCCGACGGACGAGAAGGGGGTTGCCGTGACACGTGACTTCCAGCGAATCATTACCGGTGAAGGAATGCGGGGCGATGGCCAGTACGGCGACCACTTGATCGACCGGCGCGCCCACGAGGTCGCGCCAGACCGCCGTCGTCGCGCGGCGAGCGGCGGGGGTGGTGCTACGGCCGAAGGCTGCGCAGGCAATGGTCGCCGCCAAGGGGCCATCGATACGGATTACCGCGAGGGCGGAGCGTCCGGTGGGCGTGGCGGCGGCGACGATGGTCTCGGAGTTGGACATGCGGTCGGGTCATCCCAAGGGGGCGAGGCAGGGGAGGCAAGCGGTGTCATCAGCGTTGAAAAGGCTGGAAGGGCAGGGGGGTAATGGCAAAGTTCGCCCATCACTCCCGTGGAACTCCATCGTTTCCTTTCTCCTGCCGCCGCCGCGGCCATCGCTGCCGCCCATGGCACGCCGTGCTACGTCTACGACCAGGCCACCCTCACGGCCCAAGCCGCCGCCATGCTGGCCTTCCCGAACGCCTTCGGGCTAACGGTCCGCTTCGCCATGAAGGCCTGCCCGAATGCCTCGGTCCTTCGGCTCTTTGCCGCCCAAGGCCTTCATTTGGACGCCAGCTCCGGGTATGAAGTCCGCCGTGCCATCCAGGCGGGGGTCCCGGCCGAACGTATTTCCCTCTCATCGCAGGAGCTCCCCGGTGATTTCGCGGAACTCCTCCGCTTGGGCATCCACGTGAACGCTTGCTCGCTCCTTCAGTTGGAGCGCATCGGCCAAGCGGTACCCGGCCAGCAGGTGGGCCTCCGTTTTAATCCCGGTCGTGGCTCAGGTGGTACGGGAAAGACGAACGTCGGTGGCCCAGATTCTTCTTTCGGCATCTGGCATGAATGGGCCGACCAAGCTCAGGCGATTGCGACGAAGTATCAGCTCAAGGTCATCCGCATCCACACGCACATCGGCTCGGGCAGCGACCCCGTCGTGTGGCAGGAAGTTTCTGCGGCCAGCCTCGCGCTCGTCTTGCGCTTCCCGGACGTCGTCACACTTAACCTCGGCGGCGGCTATAAGGTCGCGCGCGTCGCGACGGAGAAGGGTACCGACCCGCAAATTGTGGGCGCGCCCGTGAAGCAGGCTTTCGAAAAATTCGCCGCCACGCATGGTCGGCCTCTGCACCTCGAGATCGAGCCCGGCACCTTCCTTGTCGCCAACGCGGGTGCGGTGTTGTGTCGCGTGCAGGATGTGGTGTCCACGGGTGCCCGTGAATTCCTGAAACTAGATTCGGGGATGACGGAAATTTTACGCCCTTCACTCTACGGCTCGCAGCACCCGGTGCATTTATATTCGGCCAACCCGACGGGCCGGATGCGCGACTACGTCGTCGTCGGGCATTGCTGTGAATCGGGCGATCTCATCAGCTGCGCCCCCGGCGAACCCGAAACCTTAGCGACGCGCACGTTACCCGAAGCGGTCGCCGGCGACCTCGTCGTTATTGGGGGTGCGGGGGCGTATTGCGCCGGCATGAGTACGAAGAACTACAACTCGTTCCCCGAAGCACCCGAAGTGCTTCTGCAGGCGCACGGACAGTTCCGCCTCGTTCGTCGTCGCCAGACGCTCGACCAGATTCTGCAGAACGAAACCGGCCCCGAAGGTCTCTGAGCTGTGCCGCTTTGTCCGCCATTAGGAGCAACCTTGCCGGCCTCGCCGCATGGCACGGTAGTCTCCTTGCCGACCCTGGCCGATGTCGAAGGCTATGAACGCCGCGAGCCAGCGACATGGAAGCATATCACGGCTGGCTACCCGCGCTTCGTTCGCAATGCCTTGGTGTCACAGGCCGCGCAACAGGTCGCCCAGCAGTGCGGGCGTACGGGGTCACTCTTTCCATTGGCATCGCGGCGGGCTGCTGACCGTATCCTCGCGTGGACGCACGTCACGGGCGCGCACATCGATGCGGTGGGTGATTGGGTCCTGGTTTCCTTCCCCGAAGGTCCAGCCTCCGAACCGTTCGCTAAATTCGTACAGCACACGGGCGCCCTGATTTCGTCGCGCCAAGCGGAGGCACACTTGGCTGGACGTTCGGCAGATCCGGCGGAGACCGCGCGAGCGCTGGAGCAAGTCCGTGCGGTGCTATCCCCTTATCTAGCGTCTGTTAAGCCCGCAGATATCCTGGTGGCTTTAGCCGGCATGAACGCCGTCGCCGCTGGCATCGCCGCCGTGAACGGTGTGCAACGTCCGCGCGGCAAGCGGGTGTGGGTTCAACTAGGCTGGCTCTACGTCGATTCCACGCGGCTCTTTGAAAAGGCGACCGATACCCAGCACGTGTTTGTGCCCGATGTGACCGACCTCGGTGCCGTCGAGCGTTTACTGGCCCAAGGGGATGTCGCCGGCGTCTTCACGGAAATCCCCAACAACCCCCAACTCGAGACGGCCGATGTCTATGCGTTGCGCCGCCTCTGCGATCAGTACGGGGCCAAGTTAGTCCTCGACCCCAGTTCCGTCGGTTTAGCTTCGGTTGATGTGTTGCCGTCCGCGGACATCGTGTGCTCCAGCCTCACCAAATATGCCGCCAGCTCCGGCGACGTCATGGCCGGCGTTCTCGCCGTCAACCCAGCGCGACCAGACGCCGAAGCTTTGCTGCAAAGCGCCCGGGCGTACATCGATGCGCCCTATGCGGATGATGCGATTGCGCTGGCCCAGCAGATTGTAAAGATGCCAGCAGTTACCGCCCGACTTTCACAGCAGGCGACGGAGCTCGCGCAACGGCTGGCTCAACACCCGGCGGTGAGTCGCGTGCGCACCGCGCTGACCACGTCCACGGCAAAAAACTATCAAGCGATGTTGCGGCCGGGCGCAGGTCCGGGCGCCTTGATTACGCTCGAACTCAAAGCCGACCTCCGGACCGTTTACGATCGCCTGCAGGTCGTGAAGGGCCCGAGCTTCGGCCTCGAATTTACCTTGGCGACCCCCTTCCTCTGGCTCGCGCATTTTTCGGAAGTCACGACGCCGGAAGGCCGCGAAGGTCTCCGTCGGGCCGGACTCGACCCGGATCTCTTGCGCGTTTCTGTTGGGCTAGAGCCGATTGAAGAAATCTGGGCGGCGTTTGAGTCGGCCCTCAAAAAATAGGCCCACCAAGGGGTGGGCCTAGGGTGAACTCGTCGCGGGTTTATCTTTCGCTCCGTTCGGGGTCGCCGTCGGTGGCCGAGTCCGGGTTGGCGGCGGCTGGCTTGCCGGCGCTCGCCTTCTTCTCCGTGCGGGCCTTGAGCATCTTTTCGCGGAAGGCATCGCGCTGCTTTTTTTGGATACTGGCCGCTTCGGGGTCTTGTTTTGCCAGGGTTTCGTCGAAGGCCTTCCGGTAAGCCATTTCGGATTCCGCTGCCTTGGTGCGGGCGTGCTTGTACTCAGCCGAGGTCTTGGCGGCAAGGGCACGGTCGGCCTTGGCCTGTTGCTGCGCGCTAGCGATTTCTGGCAGTTCAAGGACCTTGCGCTTGGCGGCGCTCAGCTTGGCCTGTTCGGGGTCGGCCGGGGTGGCCGGCTCGACTTCGGTCGTTGGCGGGCTGGCCTTGGCGGCGAGGAGCGGGGAGGGGAGGGCGGCGACCGTGAGGCCGGCCACCAGGAGGAGGGAGGTGAGTTTCATAGGTGGAGTGGGAACGGGCTTGAGGAAGTTCACAGGTAAACGATACTGCAAGGATTGCCCCGTAAGGTTCTTTCCATGAAATTTTTCACCCGTCTCCTCCTAGGGTTACTCCTCTTCGCTCCTTTGGTCGCCGAAGCGCAAAAGAAAGATCCCGGCCGGCTGATCACGACGACGCCCCTGCCGCAAGTGCCCGAGTTGCCGGATGCATTCCCGCAGGTGTTGGGTACGCAGGTGATTGGCCCGGCTTACAAGTTTACGAAAGAAGATCCGGTCGTGGAAGGCGCCATGGTCGTGCAGAATCTCGGCTCCCGTATTCTCAAGGTTCAGGTCCCGCCCGGGCCGCAGTTTAACCAGCTCATCGCGATGCCTTTCACGCACTACTTAGTGTGGTTCCGCTCTAATGGGGATTGGAGCAAGGGGTTCACGCCCGAGATGCGCCGCCGTGAATATAATGCCACGTATGCGTTTACCAAGGACCTGCTGACTCGCCGCGAAACAATCGGTAAGACCTTCTTCATCGGGCATTGGGAGGGCGACTGGTACCTGTTGCCCGACCGGAATACGCAGGCAGACGTCACGCCCGCCGCGGCCGCCGCGATGGTCGAGTGGCTCAACGTTCGGCAAGAAGCCGTGGATGATGCCCGGGCGGAAGTGCCCTACACGCGTTGCCGCGTCTACACTTACGCCGAGGTGAACCGCGTCCGTGATGCCATGGTCGGTGGCAAGAAGCGCATGGCTAATCTCGTCGTGCCGAAGCTGAACGTCGATTTCCTCTCCTACGCCGCCTACGATTGCCAACTCCTGCCGGCCGCCGAGGTCACGAAGACTTTAGATTGGCTCAACGGACAGCTGCCGCCGAAGGCCAACCTGCCCGCCAAGCGCGTCTTCATCGGCGAGTGTGGCTTGTCTTGGACCGCCTGTGGCAGCGACGGCAAGGTCCACGAGCAGAAGAACCGCGAGATTTTCACGAAGTTCCTGTCCTGGCGCCCACCGCTGGTCCTTTATTGGCAGGTCTATAATAATGAGGTCGTCGATGGCCAGCAGGTCGGCTTCTGGTTGGTCGACAACAAGAACAAGAAGACCCCGCTCTATGAGACGATGAAGGAGCTTTTCGTCCAACAGGAGGAAGCCGCCAAGGAGATGCGCCGGCGTACTAATCGCTTGCCCGCGTTCGAACAGATGGCGGAATTCTCCGAAAACTGGCTCGCGCAGAAAGGAAAGTAGTCAGGGCTTGAGGTAGCCCGGCGGTTCGCAAGATTAGTCCCATGCGCCCCAAGCTCTTGATCGAAGGCCTTGCGACTTTCTTCCTTTGCATGGCTTGTGCGCTCGTTCAAGGACCGCTCGCCCCTTTTATCATCGGGTCCCTGTTGCTGGCGCTCATCTATATGGGTGGCCCGGTCTCCCAGGCCCATTATAACCCCGCCGTGACCTTGGCCTTCTGCGTCCGCCGCCGGCAGGCGTGGTCGGACGGCGCGGCCTATGTCGCGGTGCAGATGGTGGCTGCCCTTGGGGCAGCGGTCGTTGCCGGGCTGTTCCTTGGTCACTCGGAAGAGAACAGCGAGCACATCCTGAGCGCCCTCACGGAGCCGGTCTTAGAGGGCTGGCTCCCTGGGACAATGGCGGAGTTTTTCGGCACCTTTCTTCTGGTCTTCGTCATCCTGTTGGTGGCGACCTCCCGCCGGACGGTTGGCAATAGTTACTACGGCTTGGCTATCGCCGCGACGATCGCGGGCCTCATGGGCGTCTTCGGGGCTTTTTCGCCCGACTTTAATCCAGCCGTCGCCTTCTGTAGGGGGGTCACGGGCTGCTTCGGCGCTCTTAACGCCGAGGGCAGTGGATGGCTCGCCTTTCAGCAAGAAATCTCCTTTTTGGCCCATTCAACACCCCGCATCTTGTTGGCTTTAATCGCCCAAGGGTTGGGGGCCTTCTTAGCAGCTGGGGCTTTCTTGGCCATCTTCCCGGAAGAGCGTTAGGCCCAAAGCGTGCCCGTGCTTGAATCCGGGCCAGTTGCCCTCAAGTTCAGGGTATGAATCCGCTCTTCACCGCCCATAAGCACTACGGCTCCCTGCTCCTGGTCCTTATCCTCGCTGTCATCGTCGTGGCCCTCGTCAAGGGCCCGAAGACCAAGTTCCAGCGCATCGTCACCGTGCTCGTCGATATCAACCTCGTCGTAGGACTCGTCGCTTTCTTCTACACCGCCCGTCCGATCTCCTGGTTCCACCCGATTCTCGCCCTCGCCGCCGTCGCCTTGCTCCACATCGGCGCTAAGAGCGAAGACAAGGGAAAGGTTGTCCGCTGTTTCTCAATCGCCCTCGTCCTCCTCGTCGCCGCTTGGGCTGTCAACGCCTCCTGGGGTCCGGAGTGGTTCAAGACGAACTTCGTTAAGTTGCCGGCGACCGCGGTCATCGCTAAGTAAGCCTTCGCGATACAATTAGGTTACGACGGCCCGGACATTGTCCGGGCCGTTTGACTTCCCATTGACCCGAGGCTTATTGGGCAAACACTCCGAAGAAACGTTAGATGTATCGCCTCGCCCTAAACATGCTCTTTGGAGACCGCGCCAAGCTCGCGATGCTCCTTTGTGGCTTGGCCTTCTCCGCGCTTTTGATGGCCCAGCAGACTTCGGTCTTCTTCGGCATCATGAGCTGGACGTATACGCCCGTGTATAACATTCGGGCCCCCATTTGGGTGAGCGATCCGATGGTTGAGCAGGCCAACGATGCCAAGCCGATGCGCGACACGGACCTCTACCGCGTGCGCTCAGTGGATGGAGTCGCTTGGGCCGCTCCGCTACACACGTCGTTTCTGCAGGCCCGTATGCAGGATGGTAATTTTAAATTGATCACCATGGTCGGTATCGATGCCGATACCTTCGCCGGTGCGCCCGCGGTGTTATCTCAAGGCCTCATCGAAGACCTCCGGCTCCCCAACACCGTCATCGTCGACGAATGGGGTGCGCAATTAATGGGCCGCGTCACCAAAGGCCCCGATGGCAAGGATGTCGTCATCCCACTGAAAGTCGGCGACACGTTTGAGGTCAATGACCTCGAAGCGCGCATCGTCGGCATCTGCAAAGTGCGCCGAGCGTTCACGGGCGGCCCCTTTGTCTACACCACTTACGACCGCACGAAGCTTTACACCCTCGGAGCCCGGCGCACGTTGAGTTTCATGTTGGTCGAGCCCCAGGCCGGTGTCGACCCAGACAAACTTTGTGCCCGCATCGAGGCTGACACCGGACTCAAGGCCTGGACGTCGGACACGGTGATCTGGACCTGGTCCGACCGGAGCTTGGCCCGGAATACTTTCTGGTGGTTTTGGAAGAATACCGGGATTCCGTTTTCCTTCGGCACCGCCGTCGCGCTCGGGCTCTTTGTCGGTATCGCGGTCTCTGGCCAAACGTTCTACTCGTTCGTGCTCGAGAACCTGAAATATTTTGCCGCGATTAAGGCGATGGGTGCGGGCATGGGCGTCATCGCCCGCATGCTACTAATCCAAGCGCTCACTGCGGGCTTACTGGGCTTCGGCCTCGGCGTCGGCATGGCCCAAGCCATCGGCCGCGCGATGATTGAGAAGGGGATGCCGCCGTTTATTATGTTCCCGCAGATCTTCTGGGCCACGCTCGCGCTGGTGCTCGGGATTAGCCTCGTCTCCGCCATCATCGGCATCATCAAGGTATCGCGCGTCGATGCCGCTACCGTCTTCCGCGGATGAGCACCCACGCTGCCCAACCCGTCGCCGTCCGCACCCATGGGGTCGACATGTTCTTCGGTGATGGTGAGACCAAGGTAACCGCCCTGAAGCAGGCCGACTTCGAGGCCAATCGCGGCGAGCTCATCATGCTCGTCGGTCCGTCGGGTTGCGGCAAGACGACCTTACTCTCCGTCATCGCGGGTACGTTGACCCCGCAGACGGGTACGGTCGAAGTGTTCGGCCAACGCCTCGATGGCCTAAGCCAAGAGGAGTTAACCACATTCCGTCGCAAGCACCTCGGCTTCGTCTTCCAGTCCTTCAACCTGATTCCGACCCTCTCGGTGCTCGAGAACGTCATGGTGCCGCTGCTCATTCAGGGCGCCTCGCACGACGTGGCGGTTACCAAAGCGCGCGCGATGCTGGAGAAGGTCGGCCTTAAGGGTCGCGAGTACGGCCAACCGAACGCGCTTTCTGGGGGCCAGCAGCAGCGTGTCGCAATCGCGCGTGCTCTCGTGCATGAGCCCTCGCTGCTCATCTGCGATGAGCCGACCTCCGCCCTCGATAAGGACACCGGTGCGCAAATCATGCAGATGGTCCGCGACCTGTCCCGTTCGCCCGAACGCTGCGTGGTCGTCGTCACGCACGATCACCGCATCTTCCGCTTCGCCGACCGCATCGCGGAAATGGAAGACGGCCGTATCCGTCGCGTGGTCGAAGACGCCAGCTTACTCGACACCAACCAGCTTTAAAACCTATGTTCCAAAAACGCTATCTCTTGGTCGCCTTAGCGATCGCCGGCGCCGGCGCCGCCCTCCAGTTGACCCGTGGCACTGCCACCGAGACCCCGACGAACCCGCCCGCCTACCCACCCGCGACCCGCGACAAGGACGGCCTGATTGCCGCCGCGGGCCTCGTCGAAGCCGCCGCCGAGAACACGCTGTTGGGCTCACCGACCTCTGGCACCGTCCTTAAGGTGCACGTCAAGGTTTGGGACCAAGTGAAGGCCGGCGATGCCATCATCACCCTCGATGACCGTGACCTCACCGCGCAACTGCAGGTGCAGCTGGCGTCCGTCACGGCCGCGGAGGCCACCGCTGAACGGGCCGAAGACGCCGCCCAACGCTGGACGGGCCTGAAGGACAGTGGTGCCGTCAGTGCGGGTGATTTACTTGGCTATCAAGTTACCGCCAAGGAATCCCGCGCGCGTGTCGCCCTAGCTAAGGCCCAAGTTGCCCAGACGAAAGTGATGCTCGACCGCTTGGTGGTCCGTTCGCCCATCGACGCAACTGTACTCCAGGTTTCCGTGCGCGTCGGCGAATTCGTTGCGGCAGGGCTCAAGGCTCCGGTGGTACTCGGCGATATCTCTCGCCTGCAAATTCGCTGCGACCTCGATGAGCAATTGGCGCCCCGCATGACCGCCGGTCTTTCCGCAAAGGGCTACCTCAAGGGCGAAAGCGGCCGCGTGGGGAGCGAATCCCGGGCGATCCCGCTAAAGTTTGTGCGCATCGAGCCATACGTCATCCCGAAGGTCTCTTTGACCGGCGGAAGTGCCGAACGCGTCGACACCCGCGTGTTGCAAGTCATCTACCAGTTTGATCGTCCCTCCGACCGCCCGATCTTCGTCGGTCAGCAGATGGATATTTATATCGATACCACGAGCAATGTGCCACGTAAGTAAGAGCCTGCTCCTCGCCGCGGCCTTGCTCGCGGGTTGTGCGCACGAGCCTGCCCCGCGCCCGGCGACACCCGTGGCCCCTGTGGCTTTTAGCGTCCCGGGTTCTGCGGCCACGGCTGGTTGGGTGGAAAAATTTCAAGACCCTGCTCTGGCCGCGCTCATCGCGCAGGCCCGTACAGGTAGTCCAGACCTGGCGATCGTTCGGGCTCGTCAGCGTGAGGCCGAAGCGGTCTTAGTCGCCGCGGGCGGCTCACTCCAACCCGTGCTCTCGGCCCAAGCCGGGATTGATGCCTCGCGTATCTCTTTAGAAACCGGACGCATCCCGTTCGCTGCCGCCGTGCCGCGACGGACCGACGTCACGGGATTGGGCGTTAAGGCTTCCTGGGAATTAGACTTCTGGGGCCGCAAGGCTGCCACTGTCGCCGCCGCCGAGAGCGACGCTAAGGCATCGGCCGCCGCGGTCGCGCAAGCCGACCTAGCACTCACCGCCGAAGTCGCGCGTGTGTGGTTCGCCGTGCGTGGCGCCCGCGAGCAGGTCGCTTGCTTGGAAACCGAATTTGCGGCGCGCTACCGCGAGATGGAAATCGTTCGACGCAGCGTGGAGGCAGGTATCCTGCCGACGGATCCTTTGTCATCCGCCCGGCTGGCCGCCGCCCAAGCGAAGGTCGATGAAGGCCTGGGTCGGCGTCGCCTCGCGGCCGCCGAGAACGCCCTGCGCGCTCTCATCGGGGCTGCCCCCGGTGCCGCTTTGCCCACCGCAACCCAGCGCGCTGTCATGCCTACCTTCGGCGCCGGCCTTCCTTCCGAATTACTGCAACACCGCCCGGATGTCCACGCCGCTGCCCTCCGTTTTGATGCCGCGGTCGCCCGCGAAGGCGCGGCGCTCGCGGACTTCTATCCTTCCGTCACGCTAAACGGCCAAGCCGGTTGGCAGGCCGACCCCGCTTCGCGGATTGGTCGCAGCTCCGCCTCCTTTTGGGGCTTGGCTCCAACGGTCGACTTGCCGCTCTTTGATGGCTCCCGTCGCGAGGCCAACCTCGAAGTCACGCGGGCCCGCTTAGCGGGCGCCGCCGCGGAGTGGCACAAGGTCGTCCTGAACGCTTTCCGTGAAGTGGAAGATGCCCTCGCCGACTTACGCGAACTGGAGTTGCAGGAGGATCTCACCGGCCAGGTCCAAGTCGCCGCGTTGGATCGCCTGAAGAATGCAGAAGCTCGCCAGCGCGCGGGTGTAGCGACGGAAGCCGAAGTCACCGTTACTCGCCGCGACGAAGCTTTAGCCCGTCGAACGCTTTCGATGGTGGTGTGGGAGCGTCGCCAAGCCGCGGTGCGTCTGGCTGCTGCCACCGGCGGTTGAGCCCGCCGAATTTAGCCAAGAAGAAGGGCTCCCTCGCGGGAGCCCTTTTGCTTAGGCCTTAATCTGCGGACGCTTGGGATCCGGCCAGTCGATGTGGAAGAATTCGCCGCGAGGCTTGTCCGTGCGCTCGTAGGTGTGCGCACCGAAGTAGTCGCGCTGACCCTGGAGGAGATTCTGCGGGAGGCTTTCCGTGCGGTACGAGTCGAAGTACGAGAGCGCCGAACCCAAGGTCGGCACAGGAATGCCGTGCTTCACCGCGAGGGCGATGACCTTGCGCCAGTTCTTCTGGGCCTTCTTGACGGTCTTCTTGAAGTACGGGTCGAGGAGGAGGTTCGCGAGGCGGGGCTTCTTTTCGAAGGCCTCGGTGATCTTCTGCAGGAAGCGGGCTCGGATGATGCAACCGCCGCGCCAGATCTTAGCGATTTCGCCGAAGTGCAGCTTCCACTTATATTCGTTCTGCGCTTCGCGCATGAGCTGGAAGCCCTGAGCGTAGGAGCAAATCTTAGAGCAGTAGAGGGCGTCGCGAATCTGTTCGATGATCTTAGCCCGGTCGGGCTTGGTCATGGCGCGCTTTGGACCGCGGAGCGCCTTGGCGGCAGCGACGCGTTCTTCCTTCACGGCGGAGAGGCAGCGAGCGAAGACGGCTTCAGCGATGGTCGGGGCGGCGACACCCATGTCGAGGGCGTTGGCACTCGTCCACTTCCCCGTGCCTTTCTGGCCAGCCGTGTCGAGGATGACGTCGACGAGGGGGACGCCCGTCTCCGGGTCCTTCTGCTTGAGCACCTTGGCGGTGATTTCGATGAGGAAGGAGTTCAGGTCGCCTTGGTTCCACTCTTCAAAGGTGGTGCCGATTTCATCAGGGGTCATGCCGAGGAGGCCGCGCATTAGGTCGTAGGCTTCACAGATCATCTGCATGTCGCCGTACTCAATGCCGTTGTGGACCATCTTTACGTAGTGGCCAGCGCCGTCGGGGCCGATGTGGGCCACGCAGGTGACGCCACCCTTGATGGGCTTGCCGGGGGTCGCGCCGGTGAGTTCGACGCCGGTGATGGCATCGACCTTGGAGGCGACGGCTTCCCAGATGGGCTTGAG
>CAITUF010000154.1 GCA_903895475.1 uncultured Opitutia bacterium
CAGGTGATGTTCTGAGGGAGGGGTGGGGCGGTGATGGGCTTGACAAACGTATCCCATGGGATACAATATGTAAATGCGCGTCAGGATGACGACCGTCTACCGGGACTGGATCATTGGTTTGCGGGACCACATGGCCCGCGCTCGAATCCAGGTCCGCGTCGATCGGCTCGTGCACGGCAACCCTGGTTCGCATCGCGTCCTCAGTGAGGGCGTGTCTGAGTTGAAGATCGACGTCGGTCCTGGCTACCGCGTGTACTTCACTGAGCGGGACGGCGAGCTAATCATCCTGCTCGCAGGCGGCGACAAGTCCACTCAGCGCCGTGACATTGAGCGTGCAATCGAGCTTGCCAAGAATCTCTCCTGAGTCCCATCATCCTGCCCACCGCCGAGATCCGCCATGCCCCGAGCAACCCAATCATCGAAGTCAAAGCGCTCCCCTACCAAGGCCTCTCGCCGTGGAGCAGGGCACACCCACACGGTTGTCTACGACGTCTCGAAGCAACTCCGGACACCGAAGGAAATGGCGGCCTACCTCGAGGCTTGGTTGGTCGAGGCCCCCGATGATGCGGCCGGCATCTCTCGGGCACTCGGCGATATTGCCCGCGCGGTCGGCATGAGCAAGGTCGCAAAGCAGTCAGGCCTGAGCCGCGAGAGCCTGTACAAGGCGCTCAGCGAGGATGGTAATCCGAGCCTTGACACGATCCTTCGGGTGGCGCGAGCAGTCGGCGTACGGTTCCACGCGTCGGCGGCGTGAAGTATGGACTTCCACTCGAATCCGCTTACGCTTCCGTCGTGAGCCCGTACGCCGATGCCAACCCTGACGCGCTTCTCGCCGCGATCGTTAGACGTCACCACGCCGAGCGGCATCCGGCAGGCCGATCGCCCGTCGATCCTGCGGGACCTCCGCTATGCCGCGTAGTGAGGCGCAGCGGCTTCAGGACATGCGCGAAGCGTGCGAGCGCATCGCCGGTTGATGAAGGATGTGGCGACGCACCAGTACCACGGGATCATGCTCGACTTGGTGTGGGAGACGGCATCGGTCAGCGTGCCGCAGTTGTTGCGTTCGTTGCAGTCGGTGCGTTAGCCGCCACCGATCGGCTTGGTCGCGATCCCGTCCGGATTTCGCGATACCCAAGCCACGGATTGTGAGCCGTCGTACCGCCATGGGAAGTACACAAACCGGCGCGTCCAGACCGTGAAGGGTTCGCCATACGTGTTGCCCCATCCGGCGTCGAAGCGTCGGTCGAGCGCGGCGTCGTGCAGAGTCATTGCTTCTACATCTCCCCAGCCTTCGCCGGTCACCGCAAATGCGCGGGTCAACTCGTCGCGCCAGCAGGTCAACTCAAGGTTCGATTCAAGGTACGACATGTCATGCCACCCGCCGCGTGGAGGGCGGTGTCACTTTGAGCTCGATTCCGGCCAACGCGAGCATCTCGACGAGCGCGTCGCTCGAGAACTTGTCGACCTTGGCGCGCATGAGGTCGCTGATCCGCGGCTGACTCACGCCGAGCAGGCGTGCGGCCCCTGCCTGCGTGAGTTTGCGCACACGGACGATGCGGATCAGTTCCGCCATGAGCCGCGCCCGCAGCTGCAGGCTGGCCGATTCGAGCGGCGCGAAGCCGAGGTCGGCGAAGACGTTGC
>CAITUF010000155.1 GCA_903895475.1 uncultured Opitutia bacterium
ATCCCGGAGAAAGCCGACCTACGCATGAGTTTCTCTGGGCTGAAGACCGCCCTACGTTACCAGCTCGAAAAGATGTCCGACGCTGAACTCGCCGTCGACTTACCGGACCTTTGTGCGGGCTATCAACACGCGATCATCGAGCAGCTCGTCTCCAAGGTCGGCGCAGCCCTCGACCGCGGCGTTTACAAGTCCGTCGGCCTTTCTGGGGGCGTAGCCAATAACCAGACGCTCCGGCAACGGCTAACAAACGTCGCTCTCCAACACGACTTACCGATGCTCATCGCTGAGCCCAAACATTGCGGCGACAATGCTGGGATGATCGCCTTCGCCGCTTGGGCCGACCGCGACCTGCCCACTGGGACCGCGGCGACGCCCGCACCGTCGTTGACGGTGGAAGAAACCTAAGCCTAACAGCTTAGCCCTGCTTCACCAATTCGGTGAACGCCCGGAAATGCGGTGACTGCGCATTGCGCACCATTGCGTAGAAAACCGACTCCACGGGGAGGATGGTGACGCCATGCGAGCGCAGCATCGCGAAACAGGTTTCTTGGTCGGCCGGACGTCGGGCCGTGATGGCGTCGGCTAGTAACGTCACCCCCATCTCCTGCCGGAGTGCATCGACCGCCGTCTGGTAGACGCAGACTGGGCCCTCCAGTCCACAGATCAAAAGATTATTAATCCCCTGACTAGCCAAGGCCGTCGTGAGTTCGTCACCCGCCAACGCGGAAAAGGCCGTCTTGCCAACGACGACGGCATCAGGGCCAGCCGCCTGCAGGAGTTCGGGGTGCGTGCCGCCGAGCTTGGCCGGCACCTGCTCGGTAAAGAACACCGGGATACCTAACAGCCGAGCCACCCCGACCGCCAAGGCGCATCGACGCAGGAAGGACTCGGCATCCGGCAGCGCCTTGAGGAAGGTCGGCTGGACATCGACGACGAGCAGGGCCAGATGCGGGACGGGGCTTTCGGACATGGAACCACCTTGCCCGAGTCGCCCCCTAAGTCAGCCGCAAAGAGGAACCCCGCCCGCCCTCCAGAGGGCTAGAATGTGAGGGGAATGGGATTGCCCCGCCCTGCCGCCTAGCCTCATTTTGAAGGTATGGATTGGCAGGTTAAACCTATTGCTCGTACCTGTGCCGCCTCCGGCCAGGAACTTCACGTCGGCGACACCGTCGTGTGTGTCGTCTTCAAGCCGCTGGGCGGAAATATCGAGCGCGCCGATGTCCTTAAGGATCATGCCGCTAACTTCACCCCGAATGGCCTTCTACTGGGCCGCTGGACTCGGGAGGTCAAGGAACGCAACGAAGAGGAACAGGCGCACCGCGCTCAGTTACTGGCTTCGCGCGAGGAACTCTTCCTCTCGCTCTACGACGACGACGCGGACCCCAGTGGAGATAAGGGCGTGCTCAAGCACATCCTCGCAATGCTCCTCGAACGCAAGCGCATCATCCGCGCCATGGGACCGGCGGACAAGGGTTTCATCCCCTATCAGCACGCTTCCTCCAAGCAGACCTTTCTCGTCCCCGCCTTGGACCTCCAACCCAGCCACCTTCTGCAAGTGGGCACGGCCTTGGAAATGCTCGTTGGCTAATTTTATGTCATTCCTCCGTCCCGCTAGCCTCCTGCTGGCCGTCCTCGCCCTCGTCGGTTGTAACACCGACAAGGTCACGCATATCGCCTCCATCTTCGTCGAAGCCCCGCCTTCGTCGACCCTGACGATGCGGAAGAACGTCCAGCTTCCCGTCAGCGGCCTCACCATTCCGATCATGACGAAGGAGCTCACCCTCGCGGAAGAGCTCCTGAGCACGACTGTCATCGAAGCCGGCCCCAGCGACCTACGCCAAGTCTATCTGCTCGTCCACGTGAACACCACCGCGGCCCGGACTATCATGGATATCACGCGCGAGGCCCGCGGGAAAAACCTCGTCCTTATCGTCAACGAGACCGCCGTGGGGATCATGCATATCGACCAGCAAATCAATGACGGGAAACTCATGTTCGCCGTGGAGCAGAAAGGAATGAGTAGCCGCGAAGCCGCCCTTTTCTTGAGTGATAATCTGAACGCCTCGATGGTCATCATCCGCAAGGAACTCGAGCAAAAGTGAACCGCGGACTTAGCACGCTCGTCTGCCTGCTTCTCGCCGGCTCGCTCGCGGCCACCGAAATTGTCTGGCCCACCTCGATGGACCGGACGACCATCCGTTCCTACGAGGACTACGCCCAGCCCACCGTTTCCGGCAAGCCAGAGTCCGCGCTGTTCGGTATGGTCCGCGACGAGCAACAGCGCTTCCACGAAGGGGTCGACATCCGACCGATTTCCCGCGGCCCGAACGGTGAGCCCCTCGACCGGGTATTCACGGCGATGAAAGGCAGCGTGGCCTACCTCAATCAGCAACTGAACGGCCCGTACGGCAAGTACGTCATCTTCTACCACCCGGAGGCTGAGCTTCCCGTCTACACGCTCTACGCTCACCTCGCCTCTATCGAAAAGAACCTCAAGGTAGGCGACCAGTTACCCAAAGGGGCGGTCATCGCGACGATGGGCCATACATCCATCAACGCGACCGCCATTCCCAAGGAGCGCGCGCACCTCCATTTCGAAATCGGCTTGGTGCTTTCGGCCAATTTTGGCAATTGGTATAACCAGCAGCCCGACCTCCGCGCCACACCGAATCAACATGGTATCTGGAATGGACAGAACCTAGCCGGCTTTGACCCCATGCCGGTCTTGGCACGCTCATCCGTCAACCTGCTCGATAGCGTCCGGCAATTACCGACCGCGCTCGCCGTGACGATGCGGACCAAGCGTCCGCCAGACTTCATCCAACGCTACCCTGGACTGATGGCGCCTGGCAGCGACCCGGCAAAGGCGGCGGGTTGGTACGTCGAATTCACCTGGCATGGCCTACCGAAACGCTGGACGGCCCTCCCACCGGAGAGCCAACAGTTACCCAAAGGCGCTTGGAGCTACGTGGCCCTTGACCAGAAATTTCGCCCGCAATTAGTCCAGCGTAAGATGATCACCGCCGACGCGAAGATGCCCGCCGAAACGTTGATTCGCAACGTCGACATCCTGCTGACGGGGACGCGCTGATTAATTGTTGCCAGGATTCTCAGGCGAATCGAGGACCAGCCGGAGGTCAGGACGATGCCGCGCCAACAGCCCCTTCCAAAAAGCTTGCTCCTTCAGCTGGGCGGTGGCGCGTTCAAAGGGACAAACGACCCACGCATTGAGACGGAGTTCATTCTCCAGCTGTCCCGGCGACCAGCCCGCATACCCGACATAAGCGAATAAACGGTACTCGCCGATATCGGCCAAGACCTCGG
>CAITUF010000156.1 GCA_903895475.1 uncultured Opitutia bacterium
CGCCCCGTAACAAGGGTGGCCCTAAGCTGACCGAAGAGCAAATCAAGACTTTGGAGAAGTGGGTCATGATGGGTGCCCCAGCCCCAGTGGGTTCGGGGGCTGGTAAGCTCACCGGCCTCTCACAGAAGGCTCGTGACCACTGGGCATTCAAGCCGGTCGTTACTCCCGAAATTCCGTCCGTTCGTAATCAAGCCTGGGCTCAAAATGAAATCGATGTCTTCGTGATGCAGAAGCTCGAGCAGAACGGCTTAAAGCCGAACCCGGCGACGGATGGTGACTCCTTGCTGCGCCGCCTGACCTATGACTTGCATGGCATGCCGCCCACCCCCGCGGAGTCCGATGCGTTCGCTCGTGATTACGATGCGGCGGTGGCCCGCGATGTCTACGCGATGCGTAATGGCCAGCCCGCCCGGGCCGCTTCCCTGGTAGTCGAGCGCGCGGTCGACCGGTTGCTGGCTTCGCCTCGCTACGGTGAGCGCTGGGCCCGTCACTGGCTCGACACTGCCCGCTATTCCGACACGCGCGGCAACCGCCGTGATATCGAAGGCGAACGCTTCCCGAGTGCTTGGACCTACCGCGACTACGTCATCGAAGCCTTGAACAGCGACAAGCCGTACGACCAGTTCATTATCGAGCAGCTGGCGGCCGACCGTCTGCCGGACCTCTCCAAGGACGATCCCCGGCTCGCCGCCCTCGGCTTCATCACCGTTGGCAAGCGCTTCGATAATAACGACGACACCATCGACGAACGTATCGATACGACCACGAAGGCTTTCTTGGGGCTGACGGTCTCGTGCTCCCGTTGCCATGACCACAAGTTCGACCCAATCCCGGCGGCTGATTACTATTCCATGCACGGCATCTTTGCTTCGACCATCGAGCCGATGCAGGAGCCAGTGATTCGTGGAACCCGTATCGGCAACGCCACCGAGCGTGCCGACTTCGACAAGAAGATGCGCGACCTAGTGGAGTCCAATACCCGTGGCTACTACCGTTACATTACGGCCCAGTTGGGGGTTATACATAAGGAGTTCGCCGGCCGCGCCTTGTTCCAGATGGCTGGCCAACGTTCGGAAAAGGGCTTCGATATTCAGAAGCAGTATAAGTTCGAGCCCATCCGTGAGATCGATGGCTCCATTAATATCGCCACTAACTCGCCAATCACTGGCCCGTTGGCACGCTTGCGTCGGCTGACCGACGCCGAGTTCGCCGCCCGTGCCCCCGAAGCTCTCGCCGCCGCCCTTACGGACAAGAAGTATCCGGTGAACCCCCTGGTCGTAGAGGCCTTGGCTAACCTCAAGCCGAAGACCCTCGATGACGTCGCCTTGGCCTACCAGGCCATGTTCCAGAAGCACCACTCCCGCATCGTCGCCCATATCGGCCTGCGCGGTAGCCCCGGCGGTGCCGGTGAGCGCGATGACAAGGCGCTGGCCCAGTTGGCCGCTTGGCCTTGGCCCCTGCCCAATTATGAGGAGGTTGCCTCCGTCCCGCTCATGACCGTGCTCATCTCGACGCGCAGCTTCTGCGAGTCGTGGCAGTCCGCGCCGAACTTCCGTAACGGCAATATCCCCACCAAGTATTTCCGTTTCGACGCCATCAATCAGCTCGAGCTGACCCACCCGGGCGGCCCAGGTACGGCGATGGTCGTTGCCGATAGCGAGCGCCCGAAGAACACCCCTGTATACCTCCGTGGTGACCGCAATAAGCCGGGCCCCGTGGCGCCTCGGCAGTTCCTCGAAATCCTCGCCGGCCCTGATCGCCAGCCCTTCTTCGATGGTAGCGGCCGCCGTGAGCTCGCTGTGGCCATCGCCAGCCGCACTAATCCGTTGACCGCCCGCGTGCTCGTCAACCGCGTGTGGATGCACCACTTCGGCGCCGGGATCGTTTCTTCGCCCGATGACTTCGGCAATATGGCCGAGAAGCCCACGCACCCTGAACTGCTGGATTGGTTATCCGCCCACTTCGTCGACGCGGGTTGGTCGCAGAAGAAGTTGCACCGCAAGATCCTTACTTCGCAGACCTACCGCCAGTCCGCCAACCCGCTGCTCAACCCGCTGGTCGCCCAGAAGGGTGAGGTTGACCCGATGAAGATCGATGCCGGCAATAAGTTCCTGTGGCGTTCTAACCTCCGTCGCCTCGATTTCGAGTGTATCCGTGACGCGATGATCATGCTCACCGGAAAGATGGATCTCTCCGTCGGTGGTCGCCCCGTGAATATCACCGAGGAGCCAATTAGCTACCGCCGCAGTATCTACGGCTACATTGACCGTGACCGCCTCAGTGACCTTCAGTCGCAGTTCGACTTCGCCGACCCGTCGATGGCTAACTCCAAGCGCGGTAACACGATTGTCCCCCAGCAGGCGCTGTTCTTTATGAACAATCCGCTCTCGGTTGAGGTGGCCCGGGCGGTCGCCACCCGGCCGGAATTCATGAGCGCCTCCAGCGACGAAGCGCGGATTGCGGTCCTCTACCGCGTGATGTTCCAGCGCGTGCCCAAGCCAGAGGAAGTCCTTCTGGCGAAGGAATTCGTCAAGAAGGTCGCTGGCTTCATTGATGAGCCGACCCCGAAGGCGAAGCCCAAGACCCCGGTGGCCTCCACCAAGGTCACTAAGGAAGAGGCTCGGGCCATGATGAATAAACCCCTCGTCCCCTCCACCCAGACCCCGGGCCAAGCCGCCACGAAGGGGGCCACCAGCATTGCGGGGGGCGTCATCGTCAACCTGGGCGA
Organism: uncultured Opitutia bacterium; assembly: GCA_903895475.1. Lineage (GTDB taxonomy): Bacteria > Verrucomicrobiota > Verrucomicrobiia > Opitutales > UBA953 > UBA953. The sequence goes on from CAITUF010000156.1 coordinate 2,729, forward strand.
TAAAATTTCCCGTAAAACCCCAAGTTCTCCTTGGGAGATGTTGGCCCAGGCCATGATTTGCTCGAACGAATTCGTTTACCTCGACTAACTCCAGCCACCTTTCACACTAAACATATAAATACCACCCCTATGGAAATCCAGAACTGCAATAACAGCCTCCCGACGCCCTCCTCCCGCCGCGACTTCCTTCGCCAGACCGGTATGAGCATGGGCACCATCGCCTTCGGCACCATGGTCGCCGATTACATGGTTAATCCAGCGCACGCCGAGATCACCGCAACGCTCAAGCCCCGTCAGGCTCCGTTGCCGGCCAAGGCCAAGCACGTGATTCACATCTTCGCTGGTGGCGCCCCTTCGCACCTCGACACCTTTGACTACAAGCCAGGCATGAAGGCCTACGCTGAGAAGTCTCAAGGCGGCGGCGGTGGCGTGCTCTTCCCTACGCCCTTCGAGTTCAAGAAGTGCGGTAAGTCCGGCCTCGAGATTTCGGAAATTTTCCCGAAGCTCCAGGAGCAAGCGGACGAAATGTGCGTCATCCGTTCGATGCACTCCGACATCCCGGCCCACGGTCCAGCCGCCAAACTGATGCATACCGGTTCGGCGATTCTCACCAAGCCCTGCCTTGGTTCCTGGATCCTGTACGGACTCGGTACCGAAAGCCAAGATCTCCCCGGCTTCGTCAGCCTCGGGGGTGGTGCTGATGGCCGCCAGTCGGCCTTCCTGCCCAGCATCTTCCAAGGTGCGAAGACCTCCTTCCGTCCGGGCGCTCCTGCCAACAAGGTGATCGCCAACCTCCAGAGCGAGTTCACGACCGAAGAAGCCCAGCGCAAGCAGCTCGACCTCGTGGCCCAGCTCAATAGCCGCCACATGCAGACCGTCCAGAAAGACGAGCAGCTCGAGGCCCGCATTGAATCCTTCGAACTCGCCTTCCGCATGCAGACTGCCGCGACCGACGCGTTCGACATCTCTAAGGAGTCCCAGAAGACCCGCGATATGTACGGTAAGAGCGACCTCGGTGCCAAGCTCCTCTGCGCTCGTCGCCTCGTCGAGCGCGGCGTCCGCTTCGTCCAAGTCGATGCCGGCGGTTGGGATCACCACACAAACGTCTTCACCTCGGCAGCCCGCACGGGTGCCGCCGTCGATACCCCCGCCGCGGCGCTCATCGCTGACCTCAAGCAGCGTGGCTTGCTCGATGAGACCCTCATCATCTGGGGCGGAGAGTTCGGCCGCACCCCGACGACCCCTGGTCGCGTGAACGCGAACTCCGGTCGTGACCACCACGCCAAGGCTTTCTGTTGCTGGATGGCTGGCGGCGGCGTCAAGGGCGGCATGCACTACGGTGAATCCGACGAAATCGGTAGCCAGGTGGCCGCGGACGGCGTCGATATCCATGACTTGCACGCGACGATTCTGCGCCTCCTTGGTTTCGATCACACGAAGCTCACCTACCGTTACAACGGCCGTGACTTCCGCCTGACCGATAACTTCGGTAAGGTGGTCACTAAGGTTATCGCTTAAGCACGCTGCCCTCGGTGCCCTGAAAGGGCGGACGTCTCCGGACGCCCGCCCTTTTTTGTGCCTAGGCTTGCAGGAATTTCTTCTGATTGTATCTTAGAAGGACGTTCCCTATGCCGTTTCGTTTCTTCATGATCTTGCTGGCATCGGGCGCCGCGGTGGCCTTTCTGACCTGGCCGAGTGAGCGTGCGCCCAGCAGGGCACGCCCGGCGACCCGCGTGACTCCGGCGTCCGTGGTTCCCCCGGTGGTCGTGGACGACGCCCCCGAAGCATCCGCCGCCGCGGTGGTCGGTGGCGGGTTGACGCCCGCTTCCAGTGGGCCTCGGGCGGTCACCGCCGTGGCCCCGCTCCACGGAGGAGTGGTCGGCGGGCCTGCGGGCGATATGCAACCCACCCCGGTCTCCACCGCGGGCTTAAAAGTGAATTCCGCCGGCCGTCTGCCCACCAGCGGCCAGGTCCGGATGGACGCCCTGGGGAACCGCGAGGTTCGCTTAGACAATGGGGTGACGGCGACGACGTCCCAAGATGCCCTCGGTGGAAGCACGACCCGGTTCAGTAATGGGGTGACGGCTTCGTCGCGGACCGACGCCTTGGGTGGCACGACGACGCGTTACTCGAACGGAGTGACGGCCAGTTCACGTAAAGACCCCTTGGGTAATACGGACACGGTCTATAGCGATGGTACCCGCTCAACGACCCGGGTGGATCCGTTCGGGAATCAGGTGACAACCTACAGTGATGGCCGGACCGAAACGATTCGCCCCGATCCCTTTGCCCCTCGGTCTAAAGATGGTAAAAATGACCGAAAATGAAGCCCCGCAGGCGCACAGGTCGCTTGCAACTTATCGGGCCGTTGGCAGTCTCACCTTTTATCACCCCATGACGCATACCCTCACCCGCTGGGCCGCTACCGCTGCCTTGATTCTCGCCGCGCCGCTTCTGTTGGCTGCCGACACGTTTACTTCTGGCCCCGGCTGGCTCGACTTCCCGGGTGGCAAGGGTCCGGGTGCGGGCAAGACCGTCGTCCTCCTGGTCGGCGACGAAGAATACCGCTCCGAGGAAGCGTTGCCGATGCTCGCGCGCATTCTGGCGGAACGCCACGGCTTCCGCGCCATCGTCCTATTTTCCCACGACGACGGCGTGATCAACCCGAACAATGGGGGTTCGCTCGCTAAGCCTGAAGCCCTTGATGGCGCCGACGCGGTCGTGCTCGGCCTTCGCTTCCGTAAGTGGAATGAGGCGGCCCTCGCTAAGTTCGATGCCGCGGTGAAGCGTGGCGTACCGATTATCGGTACCCGGACCAGCACCCACGCTTTTGCGGGCATCCCCAAGGAGAGCGCTTTCGCCTCCTATAATTGGAATAACAAGGGCGGCTTTGGGAAGAATGTCCTCGGCGAAACTTGGATTAGCCACTGGGGCAATCACAAGGGCGAAGCGACGCGTACCGCCACGGAGCCAGGGGCTGAAAAGAATCCCATCCTGAACGGCGTGGACAGCGCCTACGGCGACACCGACGTCTATGAAGCTTACCCGCCCGCTGACGCCCAGGTGCTGCTCCGCGGCATCGTCCTGAAGGACATGGATCCCAAGAGCCCGCCCAGCGAGCGTCGCAAGAAGCGTGCGTCCGACAAGCAGGAGCAAGGCCTGAACGAGCCCGCGATGGCGGTAGCGTGGACCCGCGAGCTGAAGAACGACGCTGGTACCGTGAACCGTATCCTTTGCACCACGATGGCCTCCGCCAGCGACCTCAAGGACGAGTCACTCCGTCGCCTCCTGGTGAATGGCGTCTTCTGGGGCCTCAAACTCGACGTGCCGGCTAAGGCTGACGTCACCCCGCTCGTTGAGTGGAAGCCCAGCAAGTATTCCTTCAACGCTTTCCACAAGGGCTTGAAGGCGGCTGATTTCGCCGGAGTCCTGCCCGACCCCGTCGCCGCTCCGGCCCCTGCGCCGAAGAAGCCCGCCGCCAAGTAAGCCCGTCCGGTAAGTAACCATCGAGGCGTCCCGCGTGGGACGCCTCTTTTGTTTTAACTACGAAGCCCGCGGCCAGCCAGCAGGCGCACGAAGGCTTCGTTGCTCAGAATAAATGCGCCCTGACGCGTGCAGGCGTCGCGGACCTCGGCGTCGTCAGAGACGATGAACCAGGGGCCCTCCGAGGACTTGTCCTTCCCCACGAGGTCCATGAGGTCGTGGTCGGCTTTAGAGCCCGCGCGGCTAAAGGTCGTCTTGAGGCGAGGGTGATCTAGGCGCAGGTTCGAGGCCTGCCCATCAAAGCTCGCCCAGATGAGTAGGCCGGTTCCTTCGTGGGCGAGTTTTTCTAAGAGGTTGAGTACCTTCTGGCGGGCCGGCGTATCCAGGAGTAGTCGCAGATCGCCCTGGGCGTTGCGCTTTGAGGCGAGTTTTAAGCCGAGGTAAGCCTGTTGGAGGCAGGCAAAGTTATTGGCATCGATCCCCAGTCGAGCGGGCTCGCCCAGGGCCACGGCCCGCTCGAGGAGCGCAACCGGCCCGGACGTCTTCTGGTCGTGGAATTGTTGGTCGGCCGTGAGGGACCGGCGCCGATGGATGTCACCGCGGTAAAGGTCGGCGTGACGCGAATCGACGAGGCCCGACTGTTCGGCCGCCGCCAGCGCGGATTCAATGGCTTTAAGCTCGGCTATCTTTGCCCCATTAATTTTGGTAGCAATCCGTTCCAAGAAGGGGTCGGAGGGCAGGTCGCGCCGTTCGAGTTCGTAGCGGACTTTTTCGATATGTTCAGTGACACGCTTCTCCAAGGTCACGATGGCGGGCAGCACGCTCCCCGCCGTCCGCTGGTAACGTCGCAATAACTTCAGCATATCCTCCATCTGCGGAATCGCCTGACGGAGTTCATGCTCTTTGGCTAAGAAGGGATCGGCGTCGCGCTGCGCCTTGCGGACGGCTTCCACGGTTTCCGCGGTGAGGTGGCGGAGCTGCGCGACTTCCTCGGACGCTTCGCGTAGTTTGCGCGCATCCGTGAACCACGGCCGCAGTTCTTCGGAGAGCAGGTGCTCCGCGATTTCGCGGGCCTTCTTCGCAACGTGTTCACGGGCTTGATCGAGTTCGCCCTTCAGCCGGGTGACTTCGGTTTCGGTTTTGGCTAGGCGGGCCTGCAAGGCCTGCGCAGCTGCCTCCTGCGAGGCCAGTTGCAGGGCTTGGCTTTCGAGGTTGGCTTTCGCGGCAGCTTCGAGGGCGACGACCTGGACATCACGTTCCGCGAGGAGATGGGCGTGATGGCGACGTTCGGCACGCAGTTCGTTTTCGCGGGCTGTCGCTATGCGGTCGATTTCTTCCTTCAGTTTACGGACCGAGGGGTCGGAGCTGGCAGCGGCTGCCTCTTCGGCGGGCGGCTCGACGGTCGGCGCCCCAACCTTCTGGAGCCACAGGCGTAGGGCTTTCGCCTCGGGGCTGGCGGCGCTGGGCTTACCGTTGCTCGCGTGCTTGGTGAAGAGTTCGGAAGCGATGGCCGCGTCCTTATCTTCCGCGCGTGCGGCCCGCACTAGGCAGAGGAGGGCGGCGCGCGGGCCGCCGATGATGTTGGCGAGTTCGTCGAGGTGCGCCACCAGCGTCGCCTTCTCGAGTTTTAGTAGGGCCGGCATCCACGGTAATTCGTCGGCGATCGCATCGAAATCCGCGGCGATTAAACTATAGCGGGCCTGAAAGAGACGGCGTGCATTCTTCAGGAAAGGCGTCCGGTGGCTCCAGCCACCCGGGGTCTTTTTGGCGAGCGCCAGGAGCGGTCCCGCTGGGACGAAAGCCAAGTCGAACACCAGCTGCTCCGAGAGGGTCTTGCGCCAAGGGGTGACGAGGTCGTTCTTGTACGCGTATTGTCCCATGCCGGCAGAGTGCCCGAAAGGTGGTCGGGGGCAAGTGCCTGCCTGTCCCGGTCGTGTTTTTTCTACCGACCCAACTTAGAGTAGGGTATTATCGATTAACCGGGTGTTCCCGAGGTGGCAGGCAATCGCCAAGGCGCAGCGGCCGGGGGTGACCTGCGTCACGGGGGCCATCGTCTCTTGGTCGACGAGCTCAATGTATTGGAGACGGATGGCTGGTTCCCGGGCGAGGCAGGCTTGCGCAGCGGTGCGGACCAGGGCCGCCTCCGTCGTGCCCGCGGCGACGAGGCGGCGGGCTTCAGTGAGGGCGGCGGGGATGGCGGTCGCTCGCTGGAAGTCCTCAGGTGAGAGGTAGCGGTTACGCGAGCTCATGGCCACGCCGTTGCTTTCGCGCACGGTCTCATGGGCGATGATGCGCACGGGGAAGTGTAGGTCGCGGACCATCCGACGAATAACCGCAAGTTGTTGGAGGTCCTTTTGCCCAAAGATGGCAACGTCGGCTTGGACGGCGTTAAAGAGCATGGCCACGACGGTGGCGACGCCACGCAAGTGACCGGGGCGGAATTCCCCGCAGAGGCCAGTGGAGATGCCTTCGACGTCCACCCAGGTCGAGGCACCCGCGGGATAGAAGTCGGCGGGGGTCGGGGCGAAGATCAGGTCGGCCCCCGCACTTTCGCAGGCGGCCCGGTCCGCGTCGAAGGTCCGAGGGTAACGCGAGAAGTCTTCGTTCGGCCCGAACTGGGTCGGGTTCACGAAAATGGAGACCACGGTAAAGGTCGCCTCTTGGCGGGCGCGGGTGACCAAAGCGAGGTGGCCGGCATGCAGGCAGCCCATCGTGGGGACAAAGCCGACGGACTTACCGGCCGCGCGGGCTTGGGCCACGGCGGCGCGGAGTTCGATGATAGTTTGGACGACCTGCATCTCGGGCAGGCTAAGGCGCAGGGCAGGGGGTGCAAGGCGCAGTTATTTAGGCCCCTCCGCGAGCCGCCCTAGGTCGTTTTAATCCTAAAGGGAGACTTTTATTCTTTTATTGAAAATACCCTCTTGGCAGTCGTCCCCCTAATCCCAAAGTTGGAAATCGCTCATTAACGCTATGTCGCACTTCCCTACTGTTCCAGTCATCGAGTTCGAAGGATCGAAGTCCAAGAACCCTTTCGCCTTCAAGCACTACAACCCGGACGAGAAGGTCGGCGGGAAGAAGATGAAGGACCACATGCGCTTTGCCGCGGCCTACTGGCATGTGATGCGCAATAGCCTCTCCGACCCGTTCGGCGCCGGCACCGCTCTCATGCCCTGGGATGACGGCTCTGATTCCCTCGACAACGCCCTCCGCCGCGTACCGGTCTTCTTCGAGTTTCTCCAGAAGTGCCAGATCGACTTTTACTGCTTCCACGACCGCGACATCGCGCCCGAAGGCAAGACCCTGACCGAGACGCACGCGAACCTCGACCGCGTCACGAAGGAGCTCAAGGCCTTCCAGAGGGGCACCGGCAAGAAGCTCCTCTGGGGCACCGCCTGCCTCTTCTCCCATCCGCGCTACGCGCAGGGCGCGGGCACCTCGCCCAACGCCGATGTGTTCGCCTACGGCGCCAGCCAAGTCCGCCACGCGCTTGAGGCCACCAAAGCCCTCGGCGGCGAAGGTTACGTCTTCTGGGGCGGTCGCGAAGGCTACGCCACGCTGATCAACACCGACATGAAGCGGGAGCTCGATCACCTTGCCGCGCTCTTGCACCTCGCGGTCGATCACGCGAAGAAGATCGGCTTCAAAGGTCAGTTCCTAATCGAGCCGAAGCCGCGCGAACCCTCGACCCACCAGTACGATTCCGACGCCGCCGCTTGCCTCAACTTCCTCCGTGAATACGGCCTGCTGAAGCACTTCAAGCTGAACCTTGAGACCAACCACGCCACGCTCGCCGGTCACACGATGGAGCATGAGATGGAAGTCGCGATGGGCTCGAACGCCCTCGGTTCGGTCGACGCCAACCGTGGTGACACGCTCTTGGGCTGGGATACTGACCAGTTCCCGACCGACCTCTACCTCACGACGAATATCATGCTGCGCATCCTTAAGATGGGCGGCTTCACTAAGGGCGGGCTCAACTTCGACGCTAAGCGTCGCCGCGAATCGCACGAGCCGGTCGACCTCTTCCACGCCCACATCGGTGGCATGGACGCCTTCGCCCGCGGCCTCAAGATTGCCCATGCGATCGTCCAAGACGGCAAGATGGATAAGTTCGTCTCGAACCGCTACGCTTCTTGGGACTCCGGCATCGGGAAGAAGGTCGAGTCCGGTAAGGTCACCCTCGCTCAGCTCGACGCTTACGCCCAAGGCATCCAGGCCCCGCGCCTCGCTTCCGGCCGTCAAGAGATGCTCGAGAATCTCATCAACGAGTACATCCGCTAAGACCTTATGGCGATTGTCCTTGGTCTGGACTTGTCCACGCAGAGCGCCACGGCGCTCGTGCTCGACACGCAAGCCGGTAAAACCTTAGCCCGCGCCCGTGCGGGTTTTGGCGCCGACTTTCCCGGCCGAGGGCATCCCGAAGGTTTCCTGACGGGCGGACAGGGTGGGGTAGTTCATGCGGATCCTTTGCTGTGGCTCGATGGTCTTGAGCTCACGCTCGAGCGCCTGTCTAAACTGACCGATCTTTCGAAGGTCGACGCGGTCTCGGTCTCAGGCCAGCAGCACGGGAGCGTCTACCTCGCCGAGGGTTACGCCGCCGCGTTGGCTGATGGCGACCGCACCACGGCTCTGTCTGCTAAATTTAAGTCGGTGCTCGCGCGCGCGACCTCGCCGATCTGGATGGATTCTTCGACGACGGCAGAGTGCGTTGAAATCGCGGCGGCGCTCGGCGGCGACCAAGCCCTCTGCGACCTGACTGGTAGCGTCGCCACGCCCCGCTTTTCGGGCCCACAGATCCGTCGTTTCTTTAAGTCTGATC
>CAITUF010000157.1 GCA_903895475.1 uncultured Opitutia bacterium
ATCTTTACCTGCACGTTGCGGGAGCCTTGCTAGGCTTTGCAGCGCTCTTGGCTGTCTTCTTTGCGGGCTTTGATCAAGGCACCGGGATTGCCTTTGTTTTGGCGAAGAGCCTCTTCGCCTTGATGGGTTCTTTGGGGGCATGGAGTTGGCTGCTCGTGATGGCCGTCTTCTGGGGTGGCACCATGGTTGCCCAAGGCTTGGCTTCGAACCGAGCCTCCGTGGCCGCCCAGTATGCTGGACTGGGTCTCTACGTCCTTCTACAGGCCCTCATGTTCGTTCCGCTCCTGGCTATTGTGTATAGTTCGACGGGCGGCCAGATGTCTCAGATCTTGGTCCCGGCCTGTTCCCTCACGGGTGCCTTGGTCGTTGGCCTCACCTTGTCGGTCTTCATGACCAGCGCGGACTTCTCCTTCCTCCGTACCATCATCGTCATCGGTTCCGTCGTCGCCCTCGGCTTGGTCTTGCTCTCGGCCTTCGGCCTCTTTGCCCTCGGGACGTGGTTTGCCTTGGCGATGATCCTGCTCATGGCCACCGCCATTCTTTATCAGACCTGGGTGATTAAGACGCAGCTCACGACCGGTGACTATATCATCGCTGCGTTCATGCTCTTCTCGTCGATCGTCACGCTCCTCTGGTACGTGATCTCGTTCTTCCTCGATCGTCGTAGCGATTAAGCGCTAAGGATTGCTCAAATAAAAAGGCCCCGTGGAGTCTCCTCCGCGGGGCCTTTTCGTTGGTGGATGTCGCCTTAGCGGTTCGGGTCCGTCGTGGTCAGGGTGAGTTGATCGAGGAAGAAGGCGGACGGCTCGTTGGCGTTGCTGACGAAGCCAATCCAGTTGACCGTGCGCAGTTCTTTGCTGCGGAAGGGTAGGTCGATAATGGTCTTCGTGGCGCCGCCCGTGGGCGTGACTTTCAAAGTCCAGGTACTCGTAGTTTCGGTGCCTATCGTCGCTACGACTTCATAGTGCACCCACTGATTCGAAGGGATATCCATGAGCGGTCCCGTCGGCCCAACGAGCTTCCCGTCCTTCAGGGTGAAGGTGGGCCCGGCGTGATAAGGGGAAGCCTGGTCGCGCCATTCGTGGACGAAGTACGCCTTCGGTTCGAGCCACACGTCGAAGCTACACGTCGTCACGCCGGTGGCATGGTTCGGCGACACCGTGAGCATGGGGAAGTAATGCGCGGGTAGGTTGGCGGCATCGGTGAACTTCAAGCTCTGCAGTCCATCGCTGCTATGTTCTTTCGAGAAAGATAGGCTGTCGCCCTTGCCGCTAATTGAACCCTTGGTGAAGCTCGTCGGGGCTTTGGGGTTACGGAGGGCACCCTCGAAGCTCGTGCGGAAGGCTATGGCCGGCGGGGCAGGCTGTTCGGGGCGGGCCGTTTCCGCTGGCCGTAAGAAGGTGCGGGCGAGCGTCTTCCAAGCCTCGTCGCCGGTCACGCCCATGACGCTCGTGTCGATGGGCTTAAACCCAAGCGCGAGCGCGGGTGAATCCGAGCGAAGGCTGAAATCGCGTTTGGTCGGATTGGCGAAGAGCGGGTCGGCGATGATGGAGCCCACGTCCTGGCCGGTTTTTTGCCAGTCCGCCAAGGTCAGCTTCTTGGCGGTGAATGTCACCGGACGACCAGAGTAGTCCCAGTAGAGGTTGCCTTGAAGCAAGTAGTTGGCTGTCGTGCCGGTCCAGACGCCGCCGAGCGTATCGCCACGTTCAAAGACCACGAGGTTCTGTGCGAACGTGAAGGAGCGATGTTCTTCGGCGCGGCTACGCTTGAATTGATAGAGGTCGGCGAAGGCGAAGATATTATTTCGAACCACATTGTCTTTGCCGTAGTGCTGGTGGTAGCCGCCGTCGGTTGTGTCGTGGCACACGTTGCCTTCCATGGTGATACCAGTGCTGCCTTCGTCATTGTAGAGCCCCCAGCCACCGTAGCTGAAGCAACGGACGTGGTGGATATGGTTATGGCTAATCGAGGTCCCTTCCGAAGGCCCGAGCGTGTAGACCCCGCCCATATCACTCAGCACTCCTTTGCCGAGGTGGTGAAGATGGTTGTATTCGATCCGGTTACGCTTGGCGGAACTGGGGGCGTAGCCCCAGCGCCAACCGACGGAGATGGCGGAATAGAATAGGTCGGAAACCTCGTTGTGCGTGACCACGTTGTCCGAGGCGAAGCCAATCCAAATGCCGACGGCGCAAGGGTAGATGTGACCGCCGTCGCGGAGGATGCAGTTATGGATGGTGTTATCGGACGTCCGTTCGGCAGGGTTCGCTGCCTCCACTAAGTTACCGATGCGGACGGCGCCAGCGCCCATATCGGTGATGAGGCAACGCTCGACGCGGACCTGGTTGCAGCCCTTGCGGAGCGACACGCCATAGCTCCCAAAATGGGCGAACTCGCAGTCGAAGAACGTCACCGACTGAGCGTGGTCGAGCGTGACGACTCCATCCACGGTGGAGACTGCGGCTTGGTTGGGGTTAAAGAGGTCGGTATTCTCGACGCCCTTGGCGTGACGGAATTTCAGGCCCTGAAAGCGCAAGTGGCTCACTGGTCGCTGCGGTTCGCCGACGACGCTCAGGAACTTCGTCGTCATCGGAATGACCGCGATAGTTTGCCCAGGCTTTTCGCCGGCGCGGGGGTGGTAGGTCAGTTGGCCGGCGCGGTCGAGGAACCACTCCCCAGGTGCGTCCAGGAAAGCGGGTAGGTTCTCGAGGACGAAGCCCGTGTGATGATCGAGCGTATTCCAAGGCTTGGTCGGGCCCCCGACCACGGTAATTGAGCCTTCGGCCACGTCGACAGATTCGATGCGCCGGCGGGTGTTATCCCACTTATGGTAAAAGTTGATGACGGCATCGGCAACCTCGGCGGCGCTGGCCTTTTGGAGCAGCGCAATATCGGAGGTGGCGAGTCGCACCTTCTGTCGAAAAAGGTCGGGACCGACGGGAGTCTCCTCTTCGAGTTGGCGGACGAAATGATAGCCCTCGTTGAAGGACTTCGCGCGTGGGGCGCGCTTTCCGCCGACCCAGAGCTGTTGGGCCCGTCCATTCGTGAGTGGGGCCTTCGTGGTCCAATGGCCATTGGCGGCCACGGTAAAGGCCGGGAGGGGTTGGCCGCCGTCGAGGATAACCTCGGCCCCGGTCGCTGCTTGATAAGTGATGAGTGCCTTCGCTTCCCCCGAATCTTCCCCAGTGAAGCGGATTTCTTCGGTGAGACGGTAGGTGCCCGCCGCGAGCATTACTTGGATGGGCTCCTGGAGTGGGCGTGGCAGTTTGCGGATGGCGCGGCGAGCGCCGTTGAGGGTGGCGAATGGGCCGTCGGTGTGGGCGGTATTTGGTTGTGTCAGTTTGCCCGACCAGTCGTCGTTGCCGTTGGGTGCGACATGCAGTTCGAGTGACCACGCGAGGGGGCTGGCGAGGCTAACACAAATCCAGGCCGTGATGGCGGAAAGTCTCATGGGAGCAGGACAATGCTTCGCCTAGGGTGGTTCCCTCAAACCCTTTCTGCCACGTAGAAGCGCGTTTCACCGGCGAAGGCCCGCACGGCGGCGTTCTCGACCGCCACTTCCGAGCGTAAAGGAGACTTCTGCACGCGGAAGCCGGCCGCTATCAGTTCCGCACGCGTCTCCGCTTCGGTACTGCTGTGCATGAAGACTGGCGTTGAGTCCGTCTCGTGCCAACGGTCACCGGGCTGGCAGCCGGGTAAGGTCGGTTCCTTGGCCCAGAGCTCGCGGTGTTCGCCCGCAGCCCGGTCGTTGGCCGTGAACAGAAAAACACCGCCCGGTTTCAGGACGCGACGGATTTCCGGTAACGCACGATCACGGTCCGCTTGGCCGCGCATGCACATCAGTCCGTTAAAGGCGAAGATGACCCCATCGAAGGACTCATCAGCG
>CAITUF010000158.1 GCA_903895475.1 uncultured Opitutia bacterium
AGCCAAGGCCGTCAGATTTACGCCTTCATTGCCAAGAAGAATGCCCAGGCCAGTAGGCTCTGGGTCTCGCAGAACGGCCAGCCGGCCCAAGCCGTCACCGCAGTGGGACTCGGCACACCGCTGGCACCCGGCCTACTCCTAACGCCCTTCGACCTGCACCTGCCTTTCACGCATTGGGAAAAGTCCGACTATGTCTCAACGGAACGCGTGGTGGGCCGGCCCGCCCATGTTTACTTGGCTAAGAACCCGCAACCAGGCGCACCGACGCAAGTGAGGTTCGCCCTCGACCGTGCTTATGGTGCCATGCTGAGCGCAATTTCGGAAGATGCTCAAGGCAAGGCCCTGCGGACACTCCAAGTGGAAGAATTCGGCAAGGCAGGCGATCAATGGCTTTTCGCCGCCCTCAGCGTGCGTGATGAAAGCACCCGCGATGTCGACCTACTGCAGGTCACCCACGCTGCGCTGAACCTCCGGCTCGCGGATGACTTCTTTGACCCTGGTTCGCTTGCGCAACCGGCCAACACACCGAGCGACGAACAATTTAAAGCCCTCTAACCATGCCCGCCGACGCCACCAAAATCGCCCGTTTCTGTGACCTCCTGACCAATAATAAGGCGATCAAAGATTTCCCAGGGGCCGAGAATGGACTGCAACACAAGGGCCGCGCCAAGGTCCGCAAGGTTGGCTGTGCGGTCGACGCCGGCGCCAAAGTTTTTGAAATGGCGGCCAAGCGTGGCATCGATTTCCTCATTGTACACCACGGCATGCGCTGGCCCACAATCTCGCCACTGCGCGAGGTCCGTAAGCTACGCGTCGACACACTGAAACGCACCGGCCTCTCGCTCTACTCGAGCCACCTCCCGCTCGACGCCCACCCAATCATCGGCAACAACGCACTCATCGCAGCGGACCTCGGACTCCGCGTTGTCGATTGGTTCGTCGACTTCGAAGGCCTGCCCATCGCGTGTATTTGCCAAGGCATCCCGCGTGCGACGCTGGCCCGCCGCCTGAAGCAGAGCTATCCCGACACCTATCAGGCGATTGAGTTTGGTTCGGCCCGCCCGAAGAAAATCGCCATCCTCAGCGGCAGCGGCCGGAGCGCCCTGGATCACCTGCGCGCCCAGGGTTGCGATACGCTGATCACCGGTGAACTCCGCGAAGAACACTTTAACGAAGCCCACGAGCAAGGCTGGAACCTCTACCCTTGCGGCCACTACGCGACCGAAACCTGGGGCGTGAAGGCTTTGGCGGCGGCGGTCTCCGCCGAGTTCGGGGTCCCTTGGGAATTTGTGGCGACGGGTAACCCACTCTGAGCCTGCCGGGTTCGTCCATCATGTACCGCGGACGACTCGCCCCCACCCCCACCGGCTACCTGCACCTCGGTCACGCCCGCACCTTTGCGCTCGCGGCCCAGCGGGCTCAGGCTGCGCAAGGCCAACTTATCTACCGCACGGAAGACCTCGACGCTGAACGCTGCCGACCAGAATTCGCTGTCGCCGCGCTAGAGGACCTTCGCTGGCTCGGCCTGCTCTGGCACGAAGGCCCAGATGTGGACGGCCCACATGCGCCGTATACCCAGTCACAACGTCGCGGGTATTTCCTGAAAGTCTGGGAACTCCTCCACGCTGCGGGCTGCATTTATCCCTGCGATAAATCACGCCAAGACGTCGCCCGTGCGCTGACCGCTCCACACGCCGAGCACGACGCCGAACCGATCTTCCCGCCCAGCCTTCGGCCACCGCTGGGACAAGGTCGAGATGTCACCCAACCGGACGGCACCAACTGGCGCTTCCGTGTGCCTGATGGCGAGACCATCCACTTCGAAGACCGACTGCAAGGACCGCAGGCTTTCGTCGCGGGTAAGGACTTCGGGGATTTCCTGGTCTGGCGAAAAGATGGCTTTCCCGCCTACGAGCTGGCAGTCGTCGCGGACGACCACGCCATGGGCATCACCGAAGTCGTACGTGGAGCGGACCTACTCCTTTCGACCGCTCGCCAAATTCTGCTCTACCGCGCCCTCGGCTGGCCCGAGCCACACTGGGCGCATGCGCCGCTGGTGGTCGACGCGCAAGGTCGCCGCTTGGCCAAACGCACGGCGGGCCTCTCGATCCGTGAACTCCGGGCCCAAGGCCGAACACCGGTGGAAGTTTTGACGGTACCCGTGGGAACCCTGCTCGGCTAGGTCAGTATTCTCACCAAACAAAAACGCCGGAGGAAAGCCTCCGGCGTCTTATAATCTGCAGACTTAAATTAGGCGCCCTTGTCGGTCTTCTTGACTTCCGCAGCCGGCTTGGCGGCCGGAGTCGTCGCCGCACCCGTGACGATACGTTCACGCATGGCCTTGAGCGCAGCGCCGTTAGCACCGCCGTCAACGGCGATAGCTTCATCCATATACTTCAAAGCGCGTTCCTTATTGGCCGGGTCGATCTTCTGAGAAGCGGAGGCCTTGTTGAGCGCCGCCATCAGTTTGCTGCCAGCGGAGACCTCATCGATGGCCTTACAGGCGGCATCAAAATCCTTAGCATCGACAGCGGCCTTGATCTTAGCGTTGGCGGCGGTCCGAGCGGCAGCAGCCTTGGCACGGGCTTCATCGGCCTTCTTCTCTTCATCCACGAGAGAAGCCTTCCCTTCGGGGGTATTCTTGAACGAAGCCAACTTGTCGAGGTACTGACGAGGGGTCCAGCCGCCGAAACCGACGGTGCGACCGAACACTTCGCCCGTCTTAGCGTCGACGAGCAGAACCGTGGGGTAGCCGGTGATAGCGTACTTCTTCTGGAGCTCAGAGTTCTGGGCCTTCACTTCTGGGGCGAGCGGCTTGGTGCGCGGGAAGTCGAGCTCAACGAGGACGTACTTACCGGCGGCTTCCTTGGCGAACTCTTCGGTCGAGAAGACATTCTTGTGGAGCGCCTTGCACGGCGGGCACCAGTCACTGCCTGTGAAGTCGAGCAACATGGGCTTACCTTCCTTGATGGCGACCTTCTTGGCTTCTTCGAAGTTCGTGAGCCAGGTCGCTTCGGCGAAGGCGGTGGAAAGCGCCCCCAGCAAGACGAGGCTGGAAGCGAGGAGGGACTTGAGGGTCATGGGGATTGGGGTGTGCCTTAAACTACCCATAAATAAAAAGACGCCGCAAGCCTAGGCCGCGACGTCTTGAAGAAAAACCCTTTTAAATAACGATTAAGCGCCCTGATCGACCTTCTTCACTTCCGCGGCCGGCTTGGCGGCGGGCTTAACCGGAACCGGTTGGCTCAAGTTGGTACCCGCGGCAATCCGGTCGCGCATCGACTTAATACTAGCCAGCATCTTTTCGTCGCCCGCACACTCCGTGATGGCTTGGTCGGCCCACTTGAGGGCGCGTTCCTTATTCGTTGGGTCGATGCGCTGGGACATCAGAGCCTTGTTAATCGAAGCCACGGCCTTGCGCGAACCTTGAGCATCGACGAAGTCTTCATCGAGGAGTTTGCAGACGGCGTCGAAATCCTTGGCCTCCATGGCGGCGCGAAGTTTGATACCCTGGGCGCTACGCTTGGCGCTGGCTTCTGAAGCCTTCTTAGCTTCGACACCAAGGGCCGCACGGCCTTCGGCGGTATTCTTGAAGGCGGACAGTTTCTCGATGTAAGCCTTGGGGCCCGAACCAGGACCGTAGCCACTTTGACGACCATAGGCTTCACCGGTCTTAGCATCAAGGAGGAGGACCGTCGGGAACCCAGAGACGCCAAACTTTGCTTGGGTAGCCTTATTCTTTGCCTTCTCTTCCGGTGGCTGCGGCTTCTTGCTCGGGAAGTCGAGTTCAACGAGGACGTAGTTCTTGGCGAAGGCCTCGAACTCCGGCTTGTCGAAGACTTCCGCGTGGAGCTTGATGCAATAGCCGCACCAATCGCTGCCGGTGAAGTCAACGAGGAGAGGCTTGTTTTCCTTGGCGGCGACGGCCTTGGCTTCGTCGAGGTCGGTATACCACTTAGGGCCAGCGAGGGCCGGGAGGGCCGCGATCATCAAGGCGACGAAGGCAGCGAGGGTGTGCTTAGTTTTCATAGGATTATTAATGGAAAGGCTTACTTCTTGGCACCAGCTTGTTGGTCGCGGACTTTTTCCACGCGTTCGCGGAGGCCCTTGAGCTCAGCGGCAAAGTCAGACTTCGAGTCCGTAGCCAAGGTCGCATCAATGAGCTTAATCACCGCCTCGTGGTCACCTGGCTTGCTCGCCATGGCGATACCCATCCGGGCGTTGAAATTCATGCGCTTGGCAGCTTCACCGGTGACGCCCTTGTCCTTAATGAACTTGGCCAGAGCCGCTTCAGCGCCAGCGTAGTCCTTCTTTTCGATGAATGGCCCGATGACGCCGTCGAGGGCTTCATTGAGTTCAGACTGCTTGGCTTCGGCAGCCGCGGAGTCCGCGAACTTCTTCACCCCAGCGTCGTTGTG
>CAITUF010000159.1 GCA_903895475.1 uncultured Opitutia bacterium
GGCCCTGGACAATAGAACCTTCTTGGCAATTGGCTTCGATGCTTTCCCACTTCCGGATTTGGAGGGCGCGATCGTAGGAGACGGTCGGGGTGCCGTCCTTGTTTTCAAGGCGTTCGAGATAGACTTCGATTTCCATGCCGACCTGGACTTCGGCCATGTCGGGGAATTCGCCTTGCGGGATGAAACCCTCGGACTTGCCGTTGATGTCGACGATGATGTCCTTGTCGCCACGGATTTCCGTAACGGTGGCCTTGATGACCGAGTGTGCTTTGAGCGCGCCGAAATTAGAATCGGCGAGCAGTTTTTCCATGAGGCTCATTGTATTTTGACTGTTTGTCCTGGTCGTCGCAGAGGACGTTTCCAGGGTTTGGTTGTGGGTTTTGGTTTTCCCTCCGGAGATTCCACGGGCAGATGCCAGCGGGCCGAAAGGAGGTCCGAAAGAACCTGCTGAGGAGGGGGGTGGCAAGCCCGATTATCGGGCGACCGCGTCCCAACGGGCCTTGAACTCGGGGTCATCTTTCCAGGCGGGTCGGCCCTGTAAGCCTTGGAGGGCCTTCTTGGCGGGTTCTTTCAGGCCTTTTTTCTCAAAAAAGAGGGCAATCTCCCAAAGGAGGCCGTCATCAGCCTTGTCTAGCCCCGCCCAGACTTGGGGATTCCAGACGAGGGGGAGCGCTTGCTCCTGCCGGGCTTGGGCCAAGGCGAAGGCCAGCGGCAGAGAAGGGGTCCGGCGTTGGGCGGCATCGAGCTCGGCCAAGGCCTGGGCGCTTTCGTCCTTCGGGCGGAGCTGGGCGGCCCGGATGACGGCATAGGCCCCAAGTTCGTCAGGCTTTTTCTGGAAGTCCGCTAGCTGCTTCGAGATGTCCCGGGCAAAGGGGCGGTAGAAGGGGTCCCCCAAGATCGTCCCCTGCCAACTGACGGCGGGGTTGGCATACCAAGCGGCTTCGCCCACGGTCATACCTTGCTGGAGGCCTTGGATGAGTAGGTCGGGCCGTAACGTAAATGTGAGGTAGGGTTCGTAGACGTTGCCGGAGGTATGTGCGGCGCCTTGCTTCACTAGCCAAGGGGTCCAGCCAGCGCTGTCGAAGCGCAGCGTGCCCGCCGAAAAACTGTGTAGGTGCAGGGCAATCGCCCCCGGGGCTAACTGGACGGACGGTAAGGCAAAGCGGCCTTCGGCTTTCTGGCTATACCAACCGAGGTAAAAGGCGGGCGCATCGGATCGGGCCTTCACGCCGAACTGTTGCCGCGTGTTCTCGATGACCGTCGGAAAGCCGAGCTGCTGCGTCAACTCCGCGGCATTCTTAAACCAAGTATCGCCGTCCGGATAGGGCCCGCCGACGTCTACATAGGCGCGTCCGCGTAGGCCTTGAGCCTCCGCTCGCCAGGCGCCTTGCATGGCGCGGAGGACATCGGCAGGGGTGGGCCCATCCAGCCGCGCCGTGCGGATGATTTCCGCCGCGTCCGCCGGGGCTAAGGTTCGTTGCTGAAACCACGGGTTCGACTTCGCCCCTTCCGGGTCGAGGTTCACTGTGGCGAGCAGCGGGAGTTCGCTGTCCACGCAGGCTTGGTCGCCGCGAATGCCTAGTTTGCCTCCGCCCAGCACCTTGATGCCGCTGGGCTGAATCTTCAGCGGGACGCCATGCATGAGTACAATCCAGTTGAGCTTGGGCGCCGCCGTGGGCAGATAATCTTGGCGCCCACGCACGTCTTTGTCGGCGGCGAGTTGCCCGGTTAAAAGGCCCGCCGCGAGGAGCTTGCTACGGAGCGGGTTGAGTAGCGTGTCGCTGTA
>CAITUF010000160.1 GCA_903895475.1 uncultured Opitutia bacterium
GACTCAGACTTCTGGCAGGACCCGGAAGTAGGCTTCGTCGGCGTCACCACTGGCGTGGTGGGGGTGGTGGGGGTGGTGGGGGTGGTCGTACCCGTGCCCGTACCACCACCGGTAAAGACGGCGGCTGACAGGGTGGCGGCAGCAAAAAGAGCCGCGGTGTAAGCGAAGAGTGACTTCATAGTAATAAGACTCCTATACGTTCTGAAACCGGAAGCAAACGGTAAATGGGTGATAATTAGGCAGGAATCCCTAGCGGGGACTTGCGGAAGCCGCCCCCAGCTCTTATTAATGATATCTCCTTGCCGCAAGCTACGTCCCAGCCCCTCCCCCGGCCCGTCGTAAAGCGAGCCGGCTTCAGCCTCCTGCTCTCGCTGGTGGTCTTAAGTGTCATGATCTTGACCGTGATCATGGTGGCAGCCTTTCTTTCGGTCGAAACCCGCTTGGCCGGCTTTGCCCAACTCTCGCTGCGCGCACGGCTTAACGGTGTCGTCGCCCTCCGCCTCGCCTTAGCCCATACGCAACAGGAAGCCGGACCTGATCGGCGCGTCACGGCGCGGGCTGACCTCGCCCAACCCGATGTCGCCGTCAGCGACTTACTCAACCCGATGTGGACGGGCGTCTGGAATACCCAACGACCGAATCAACCGCCCCACTGGCTCATTAGCGGACGGGACGACCGAGACGCCGGCGCGCAGATGGTCTCACTGTCAGGAGAATCCGACTACCCTACTCCGATTTGGTTGCCCTGGCAAAAAGACTACACCCCGACGACGAGTAACCTCATCCCGCTGGTCGGGACCGGGAGTGCCAGTGTCGCCGAAGCGAATAAACCGAGCGGATTGGTAACCTTACCCCGACTTCCCCTACCCGACGACGATGCCTTCGGTAAATATGCCTACTGGGTCGGCGACGAGGGCATCAAGGCGCGCTTCAACCTCTTTGACGTACGCACCACTGGTACGGCGAACTCCCCTGGCAACCTCCAAGCCCTCCGCAACCCGGTCACCCCTGGACTCTCGCTCCTCGCGGGCTTCGAGAACTACACCTCCAACGATGGCCTCACCCGCAGCCTGACCATCGATGATATCCCCAACCTCACTGGCTTCAACGAAGGGACGGGGGCGACGCGCAACTCCAACCGACTCTTCCACGACCTCTCCGCCAGTGCTGCGGGTGTCCTTGCGGATTCCTACCACGGAGGCCTTAAGCGCGACCTCTCCTTGGCCTTCGAACTGGGCGATGCCGACTTCAATCAAACCGAGTTCGGTGCTGGCAAACTCGGCGCGGCGGCGACCGGCACGGCCAACGGCGTAGAGGTTATCTCGATGCGGGTGCCCCTCGACGGTAACTCCCTACTTTCCACGCCCGTTTTCAATCGCTCCACCTTAGAAGGCGAAGTCCGTGGCCCGACCTGGTGGGCCTTACGCGACTACCACCGACTCTATAAGCAAGTCGGGTGGGACACCAGTGGTACGCCTACGCTCAAGGCACGCACCTTCTACCCGAACGCCAGCCGCATGATGCCACCGACGGCGAATGCCGACCCAAATAACGTCCGGCAGACTACCTATAGTTACTCGCTGACTTATAACGGCGACCACGCGAACCTGAATCCACAGGCGATGGACTTCGGCAATTTCTGGAACCTCGGCACGAAGCCTGTCCCCCGCCCTTTGAACGTCGCCGCCACCCCCTACATTCACCGCGTGATGATGGTGTTCAGCATCAACATTGAGTACGCCCCTAACGGCGGTGCGGCCATCTACTTCAACCTCAACCCCATCGTCGTCGTCCACAACCCCTACAACGTTGCCATGACGTTCGGAGCCCGCAACGGGGCGGCCGGCACCTACGCCCTGGCGGTCTCGTTCACGAACTGGGATCAATGGATTTTTCGCTATAAGCGCTACGCCGCCTACGGCACGGGCCCCACCTCGACCTATGAGATTCCGCTGAGTTCGTTCTTCATGCAGCAGGACGATCAGCAGGCAAATGCCAACGACATGTTCCGTCTGTACCTGCCTGACTTCACTTTAAAGCCGGGCGAATTCCGGGTGCTCTCCAGCAGTTCGGCTACGATGCAGGACTGGAAACGCGTCGTCGAGCTCTCCAATACCTTTAACCAATCCGGCGGCTTCAACGACACCCTTAATGACTGGGGCTTCGGCGAGTCGTCCCGCTGGTACTATGACGACGCCTTCGGCTTTGAAGTCCTCCCCGCTGGCGATTTCCGCATCCGTCAAGGCCTCGCCTGCTGGCCTGGGGATGTCATCAACAAGACCGCCTCGACCGCCAACTTCTACAACCGCTCGAGCGAACACACCGAGCTCTTCTACCGCGACCTTAACCCCACTCGGGTCGGTGCCGCGGGCGAGAAGTTCTTCCCCAACTACACTTGGATTGCCCCCAAGTTTAATAGCCGCGGCGCCCCCTTACCGCCTTCGGTCATCACGGTGATGGACCTCTCCGTGAAGACCGCCGACTGGAGCGGTGCACCCTACCCGCTATTCACCCACTCTAACCCGATGGCCGCGTCCTGCCGAGCGGACGGCGCAGGCCGCACCGACCTCGGGGAAGGCAATGGCTTTGTGGGTGCGTCCCCCAGCTACCGCATGCGCCTCTTCCGTCCGTCCACCTGGTCTGAAATTCTGCAGACCACCAGTGGTCTGGGTTACGGTGGCTACTCCACCACCAGTTCGGGTACGACGGTGGCGGTCCAGACGGAGATTCCGTTGGCCGCACCGACCGGCCTCGCCCAGTACGTGCATGCCAACCTGAGTATGCGTGACCAGCAACCCTTGCTCGGCATCGGCAGCAGTTTCGCGCACACGCAGGTGAATGCGCAGCGCACCACGCAGCTCAACAGCCCCAACTGGACCGATTACGACAACGCTTACCTGCTCAACCATGCTGTCTGGGATCAGTATTTCCTCTCGGGCGCTGCGCCCGAAATGACTAAGGCGACGGCCCCGGCGGACCCTACCCCCGCCGATCCAACGGCTAATCCGAACGCCAATGCCAACTCCACTGGCAACGGGAATCCCAACTCGACGCCGGCTGAAACCCGCTCTTTGAGCACAGTCTTGGATGACTTTGTTAATGGCGCCAAACCGTTGAACAACCCACGCATGCGCCTACTCGGTGAATTCCGCGGCGGGCCCGACCTCCGTGCGGCGATGGGCGACTACCGACGTTCCGCCTCCGTGCTTCTCCATGACGGCACTTTCAATGTGAACAGCACGTCGGTCGAAGCCTGGACCGCCGTCCTCGGCTCGGCCAAGGCCATCGCTACCAGCAGATACGCCGCCAACCTGCCCAACACGACCAGCACCCCAACTCAGGCCCAGAATACGCGTTACCCACGGGCCACGCCCCAAGGGACTTCGGCAGTTGCCGCGGGCACGATGACCAACGCCTCGAACTGGTCGGGCTTCGTGAACCTCTCCGATAGCCAAGTCCGTAATCTCGCCCAAGCCATCGTAGATGAGAATAAGGCCAGGTTTAAGGTACTTACCAGAACCGAACGCGACCAGAACTACCCGCCCGCGGCGCGCATTTTCCGCGGCCAGATGACCGCGGCCACGCCTTACCTAGGCCTCACCGAATTTGTTAACCGCTTCCTCCACCCGAGCCCGCTGGTGTCGCGCTGCGGTGCCTTGCAATCGGCAATCTTCCGCGCCGATAAATATTATGCTTCGACGACTAACACGGTCGACCACTTCTCGGACCGCCTCTCCAACAAAGGCGCGATTGGTAAAGTAGACGCCGCCTCCCTCGCGACAACGACGGCTGGCCCGTTCGCCAATCCAGAAAACGTCGAACTCCCAGACCCCGTCGGCCAGAACGTCACCCACGCCGCCTTGGGCGCGCCAGGCAACCTTCTGCAGTCCGACCTCTTGGAAGTCATCGGCAGCTCTCTATCCACGCGGTCCGACACCTTTACCATCCGAGCCTACGGCGAAGCCTGGAATACCTCCGGCGATAGTGCTAAATGCTGGATTGAAGCCGTGATTCAACGCATCCCGGAATTCATCGACTCGACCAATGCGGCGGAGACCGCGGCGGCTGGGCCGAAGAATCCCACGACCCTCGTTCCAGGCACCACCACGACTAGCGACGTGACGACCAGTAACCAGTTAACGCCCGTCAATAATGTGCTGGGACGGCGCTTCCGTATCGTCTCCTTCCGCACCCTCAAACCGAATGAAATCTAACTTCGGCCTGTTGCTGGCGCTCACCCTGATTGCTCCCGGTTTCGCTGCGGAGAAACCGCCCGTTGAAGTGACTGTGAAACTGCGCGCCCTGTCCTTGGACGGACCCATTCTGGGACACGGCTACCGTAAGGATGGCAAAGTCTCGCCGTTAGTCATTGCGCCTGACTTCTTCACGCAAGAGTTCACCTACCACGGCAATCCACACTTTGAGCTTCTGCCACTGACGGCCACGGTTAATCCCGAGGATATCGCCAAGCTACTGGCTCGCCACCCAACCGGAAAGCCCAGCGACCTCAGCATCAAGTCACCGTTTGCCCCCCACACGATTGATAAGCCAGACGGCCCCAAGAAAAGCCTTCTCGAGGTCGGACCCGACCCACGCAAATCCGCCGACCCGCGCAAGTCTACCGACCCCCGGGCTTCCGCCGACCCCACCAAGACGCTCGACCCCATTCGTTCGGGGGACCCGCTCAAGTCGGCCGACCCGACCAAGTCCGCCGATCCCGTCAGATCTACCGACCCGATTCGTTCGGGCGACTCTCTTAAATCAAACACCCCGGAAAAAACCACGGACGTCCAAAAGACCCTCTCTCCGGACGAGAAACGTAAAAAGCGCCAGGCGGTTTTCGTACCCGTGTCGGTCGAACCACCCAAGAAGCCGGACAAGGACAAAGAGAATATACCCATTGCTTGGATTGACCTACCAACCACCCCAGGTCCGCACCACCTGATCCTACTCGTGAACCCGGGCGACCCTAAGGGTGGCATCCTGGCCATCGATGATGCCCCGGGGACATTTCAGTACGGAACGATTCGGTTTTATAACCTCTGCCCCCACCCAGTGGAAATCCAGATTCCTGGTAGCCGAACCAAGATAGGCTCTAAGGGCAGTACGGTCGTACGCCCGAACGCGCCTGACGGCACCTACTTCGAGGGCGCCATCCACTCCCGCTCAGCCATCGATGACCAAGAATCCCTGAGTTATAGCTTCCGTTATTTTCAGCAAAACGACCTCCGTACGCTCTATTTCATCATCCCCTCACCCGAAAGTGAAGGACAGGTCATTATTAAGGGTGTGGAAGACCGTTACCGCCTCCCCGAACCGGCCGGTAAGTAGGTTAAATCTAGGCAACATTCTAGGGGGAGTTATTCACACCCCTGCCCCCTCAAAAGTCCTCTTAAAATCTTGGAATTGGGGTAGAAAGGACTGACAATTTAGGCAGTTCCCCACCTAGGCTAATGAGCATAGCACCCCACCCTGTGTCGCGACGCGGCTTTAGCCTCGTTCTCTCCCTCACCATCATGGCGATGATGGTCATGATCGTCATTGTTCTTGCAGCATTCTTGAGCGTTGAATCGAAACTCGCTAAGGCTGCGCAATACCGGACGCAGAGTAAGCTCCATGCACTGGTCTCCCTCCGCCTCGCCCTCGCGCACCTGCAGCAGGAGGCCGGACCGGACCGACGTATGACCGCCCAAGCGAACCTTGGGGCCGACAGTAATCAGCCGGGTTGGAATTGGCAGACCATCCGCAACCCCCTGTGGACGGGTGTCTGGCGCAGCGATCGCCCGACCCAACCCCCGGCCTGGATTGTCAGTGGTCGCCACGATCGCCCCGCGAATTCGCAAAGCATTAACCTCTTCGGTAAAAATGATTACGAAGCGGACCACTGGGTGCCCTTCCAGTCCGACTATTATCCGACGGTTGGCCCCATGATGATCACGCTTGTTGGGAATGCCACGGCCATGCCCGCCGAGCTCATGAATTGGCCGACCACTCCGGGCCGTCCAGATGGACGAATTAATCTGCCCAAGGTTCAATTGCCCGACGCCAACGTGGCCGGTTCCTACTGCTATTGGGTCGGTGATGAAGGCGTGAAGGCTAAGTTGAACCTCACGGACACACGCATCACCCCGCCCGCCACGACGACGGTCAGCGCTGACCAGCAGAGCTATAACAATATCATGGCGCTACGCGGCACCGCCCGGACCGGCATCGAAATCCTGAAAGGGTTCGAGAATATCCCCCTCGGCGGGATTGATAGCCGTGCCACCAAACTCGACGACCTTAGCCTGCTCGACCCCGCGGCCTTCACCGAAACCAGCCCACCGACCATCGCCCGCAAGGCCTGGCCCAGCCTGACGATGGTCTCCCTCGGCCTAAACACCGACTCCCAGTGGGGCGGCCTCAAGGTCGACCTCTCGTCGGCCTTCGAAAAGGATGACGCCGCGTGGAAAGCGAGTGAGTTCAGCGAAGGCTCCGCCCCGCGCGATTCAGCCGGCAATCCGCTCAGCGGTGCGACCTACACCTTTAATCCGAACGGTAGCGCTAACCGCTCGGCTTACAGCGACAGCAAGGTGGACGTGAAGTACGACGGTTCCTCGCATAATATCGGCACGCTCTATTCTTACAGTTACAACGGCACCACCGTCCGGGGCCCGACCTGGGATGCGCTCCGCAACTACCATCGCCTCTACAAGGAAGTGACATGGAATGACTCCACCAATCCGGTCACCAATTCGCCAACACTCCGGGCCCGGACGCACTACCCCAACACCATCAGTTTAGCGGCCTCGGGCTACGGCGGTACGGCCCACTACGGCCACATGTATAACCGCATGGATACCTCCGAGGATGTCTTTGTTTCTACCAACCAGCGCCCTCAGCCAACTAAAGTTGGCGCCACACCCTACGTCGCCCGCGAGATGCTCGTCTGGGGGCTACAAAACAATAGCGGTACTCTCCGATTGACGCTGTCGCCCATCACCGTCCTGCACAACCCCTACAATGTCGCGATGCGATTGAAGCGGGAAAACTCCAGCGACACGGCAGCCATGCGCCTCTCCTACCGCGCTTGGTCGGCCTGGTGGATGGACTTCGCACGCAATGGCAGCGGCGGAACAAACACTTGGTCTTGGGACATGCTCACGCTGGCACAGTCGACGGACTCTTCACCCAACTGGGCGGAAAGCTTCCGTACCTATATTCCGGAAATCACCCTACAGCCCGGGGAGTTCCGCGTCTTCACGTTACCCGCCGGCGCGATTCCGTTCAACCGTCTCGCCACCACTGTGAATCGTTACGACTTCACCGGTTGCTTCTACACCAACTGCCTCGACTCCTCCAAGTCTCCGCTAACGCTCAACGGCACCGACACCTTGACGGTGAGCGTACGCAGTACGGGGCCCTTCTACATCCGCCACCTCCTCACCTGCTGGCCCGGCGACCGCATCATGGAGACCAATAACTCCGGGGATGGGGCCCTCTATAACGTTTGTAGCGAAGTCACCGAGCTGCTCTCAAACTCCATGGGCCAGGACCCTAGTAATGTTTATCGCAGCGGCGTCGC
Organism: uncultured Opitutia bacterium; assembly: GCA_903895475.1. Lineage (GTDB taxonomy): Bacteria > Verrucomicrobiota > Verrucomicrobiia > Opitutales > UBA953 > UBA953. The sequence goes on from CAITUF010000160.1 coordinate 7,565, forward strand.
CCCACCCAAGATCATCCCGCCCGGGGCCGTCCTGCCTAGCCCCGGACAGCCTCCGCAAGTCCTTGCCGTCTTCGACTATGGCGTCCGCTGGGGCGGCGATGCGCTCGGGTTCCCGATTTTTGTTCACTCCAACCCGACTGCGGCCATGACGCGGCCCGAAGCCACGGGCATCGGGCCCGGCTCCATGCCCGCCGGCTACGCGACGACTTCCAACAGTTTCAAACTCGTCGTACGCGGCGCCAATAACTGGGCGGAAGTCTTCGAACCAGGCCAAGACCCCGCCCTCGCCTTCGGCGGCACCTCCGTCCGTTCCTCGGGGGTCAATGCCGCGGTCTTCACAGAAATCCCCCTCGGGCCACCCGTCTCGCTCGCCCAATACACCCATGCGAACATGCTCATCCGCGACCAAGACCCCCTCTTCGTCATCGGAAATAGTTTCGCGCCTCTCTACTCTCCTATCAACGCAGTTTCCAACTACCGCAGCGCGCAAAACTGGACCGACATGGACCGCGTCTGGCTCTCCAACGCTGCCATTTACGACCGCTTCTTCTTATCGGGCGCTGCCCCTGACCTCTTCCGCGGCGTCCAACAACGGACGCTCATCAAGGTACTCGACGATTTCGTGGCGGGTACGGGCTCGCTCGCCAACCCGCGTACCAAGCTCTTCAGTTTCCGCGATGCCGCGACCACCCGAGCGATGGTCGCAGACCACCGCCGCATTGCGGGCGCCACCTGCACGGATGGAGCTTTCAACGTCAATAGCACCTCGATTGAAGCGTGGATGACCATCCTCGCGAGTTCCAAGAAGATCGCCATGGGTAAGCTGGCAGCCGACCAGCCAGCCAAGACCCAAAACGCTCGCTACCCGCGCGCCGCCCGCGGGGCCGACGTCACCGACTACAACTACAAGAAGCCGTTCAGTGATAAATCAGCGTGGTCGGGCTTAGCCACCCTCGACGACGACCAAATCCGCCTGTTGGCGAAATCCATCGTGGACGAGACCCGTAAGCGCCTAACGAATAACCACCGCAACCAAGTGAACATGCAGCCAGCGCTCGACGTGCACGCCCCGGTTGTCTTCCGCGGCATGACTGTCCCGGTTCCCTACATCGGGCTCGCCCAGTTTGTGAACCGCTGGCTCTGCGGCGCCGAACCGCCCTTATCCTATGCCGGTTGCCTGCAGAATGCGATTACCCGAGCTGATGTTGACGGTGCCAACCTTGCCAACCGCTCCGCTGCCCCTGCCCCGGCCTCGAGCACCGGCGCACAGGCCCCCACAACGACGGCTGGGATGGTGCCGTGGATCGACCCTGCTTATGTCGGCAACCTCGCCCTCACTGACCCACGTTCGGGCAGTACCAACCGCGCCCACATGCATCAGGCTAGCCCGGCCTCGCTCATGCAGTCCGACATCCTCTCGGTCATCGGCTCGGCCCTGACGACTCGCTCGGATACCTTCACCATCCGCGCCTACGGCGATGTCAGCGATCGTCCGGGCTCCAACGTCAGTCTCGGAAGCTGCTGGGTCGAAGCAGTCGTCCAGCGCACGCCCGAATTCTGCGACGCCAGCCAACCGCCCGAAACAGAAGTCTGTAGCCCGACCGATGGTGGCCTACACAATCCGTTCCTGAAGAACACGAACAAGGTCCTCGGCCGCCGTTTCCAGATCGTGTCCGTCCGCGTCCTCTCGCCCAAAGAACTTTAATGCGCCTCCTCCTCGCTTCCCTCACCGTCGCCACGGCAAGCCTCTTCGCCCAGGCCAACGACCCGGCAGCCAAGAAGGTCGACGTCAAGTTTCGCGCGCTCTCGTTTGACGCTCCAATCCTCGGATCGGGCTTCCTCGACGGACGCGATGCTAAGCGCCTCGACATCAGTAATGATTTCCTTTCTGGCGAACAGACCTACCGCGGCCTGGCGACCATCGCCTTCGTCATGGTCGATGACCTCGCCACGCAGGCCCCCGAAGTCCCCGTCGAAATCGTGGCGGCGAACGGTCGGCGGACGGCCGCCCAAGAGCGCGCCCGAAAGGCCAGTGAAGAATACGCACGGCTGAGTGCCCTGAGCGCCAAAGCCACCACTGGCAGCCGGGAAGGCCAAGCCGGTAAAATCTCGGCCTCTGAATTAGCCGAGGCGGAAGCCGCCCA
>CAITUF010000161.1 GCA_903895475.1 uncultured Opitutia bacterium
CCTTAGACGCCCGTCGCGGTGTAGGACTTCCGACCGTATTTCTTCGCGAGCCATTCTTGCAGCTCTATGAAATCGGGCGGCGGAGCGACCTCAATGGTCAGTGGCTTACCAGTCTGCGGGTGGAGCAGGGTTAGGCGGTTCGCATGCAGCATGACGCGCGGCATCGGCCAGCCGTCGTAGGCAGGGTAGTCGAACTTGCCGTAGGTACGGTCACCGAGGATGGCGTGACCGATGTGCGACAAGTGGACACGGATCTGGTGGGTGCGCCCCGTGTGCGGGAAGGTGCGAAGAAGCGCGGCATGGGCACCGAACTTCTCTTCGACGCGCCAATCGGTGATGGCCTCGCGGCCGTCTTCGCGAACAGCCATGCGCACGCGGACGGTGCGGTGGCGGTCGATCTTGGCGTTGACACTACCGCCAAGCAGGCGCGGGCACTTGTCGACCAACGAAAGGTATTCCTTTTGGGCCGTGCGCTGAGAGAATTGTTCGACGAGGTTGTGGTAGGCCTTGTCGGTCTTCGCGAGGACGATGACGCCCGAGGTCTCGCGGTCGAGGCGGTGAACAACACCTGGGCGCGGGGCGCCGCCGGCTGGGGCCAATTTACCCTTGGTGTGATAAAGCAGGCCGTGGACCACCGAAAGCTCGTCGGAGCCTTGGACTGGATGCGTCAGTAGGCCCGAGGGCTTGTTGATCGCGATGAGGTGGGCGTCTTCGAAGAGGACTTCCAACTTCATCTTCACCGCCGTGGCGGTAGGCTCTTCGGGCGCCGGCAGTTCGATGACGATTTGGTCGCCGGGGTTCAGGACGGTGCGGCGGTCGATGGCCTTACCGCCCATGGTGATCAGGCCGAGGTCGAGCGCCCGCTGGACGCGGGAGCGGCTGACGCCTTCCATAAGACCAGAGACGATTTTATCGGCGCGGGCGGCTGGCTGTTCGTCGGAGACGCGCACCTTGAACTTTTCGTTCGGCTTGGCCTCCGTAGCGGGCGCCCGGCGTTCCGGGTCACGGGAGGCCCGGGTGGTGCGACGCGGTTCCGGCTGCGCCCGTGGCGCGGCCTTGCGGGTTTGCGCTTTGTTCGCGCTGATAGGCTTGATCGAACCGGGGGAGGGCTTCGAGGGCGTCTTATGCTTAGACTTGGCCATCTTAGCGTTTTTTGCCGAGGAGGTACTCAGGATTCAATTTTTGGAGGGCTTTAGGCACGAAGATACCATCCTTACGGATGACCTTCCCGTCAAAGCGGATTTCACCGCCACCGTATTCTGGGCGCTGAATGCAGACCATATCCCAATGAATCGAGGACTTATTGCCATTGTCCGTGGTTTCGTAGCACTTGCCTGGGGTGAAGTGGAAGGAGCCAGCAATCTTCTCGTCGAAGAGAATGTCCTGCATGGGGTTGAGGATGTGCGGGTTGAAGCCGATGGCGAATTCGCCGATGTAGCGACCCCCGACGTCGGTATCGAGGATTTCGTTGAGGCGCTTCGTATTGTTCGCGGTCGCTTCGACAATCTTGCCCTTCTTGAAGACGAGCCGGATGTTCTCGAAGGACACTCCCTGGTAGATAGTCGGGCAGTTGTACTGCAGCACGCCGTTGACGGAGTCGCGGATTGGCGCCGTGAAGACCTCGCCGTCCGGGATGTTGTATTCGCCGCCACAGGGGATGGCGTTCATGCCCTTGATGTTAAACTTCAGGTCCGTACCGGGGCCCGTGATCTGTACTTCGTCGGTGGCCATCATTGCCTGTTTAAGGGCTTCCATGCCTGGGATCATGCGCGCGTAGTCGAGCGTGCAGACGCGGAAATAGAAATCTTCGAACGCCTCGGTGCTCAGCTTAGCCTGCTGTGCCATGGAGGACGTCGGCCAGCGGAGCACGACCCACTTCGTTTTGTTGACGCGCCAGTCCATGAGCGGTCGGACGGTTTCGCCGAGGAGGCGGGCGCGGTCGGCAGGGACATCGCTAGACTCAAAGATATTGTTGGCCCCGCGGACGGCGATGTAGGCGTGCATCTTCTTCATCCGGGCGAGTTCATGCTCGGCGAAGAGCTTAAATTGCGCGGCATTGCCAGCGCGGGTCATCTCCCGGGAGACGCGGGCCTGCTGGATGTTTACCATCGGCACCGCCCCGTGTTTCCGGACGGAGCGGATGAGGGCGATGACGAAATCCTCAGGGGTTTCAGCGACATCGATGAGGACTTTCTCGCCCTTTTTAAGGCGGGTCGAGAAGCCACAGAGGACGTCAGCCAGTTGGGCGTAGCGCGGATCCATATTGAGGCGACACTTGCGACCCTTCGCCTTATTTCCAAGCGTGAAAGCCACGCTTGCACGAATCGTCCTCACGGCCAAGTTGAGTGCCATGGAATCTGCCAGCCCGATGGAACGTGCGCAAGCCCTCAGTGCCGAAGCCTCGTTTGACTTCGCGGTCGGCGACGAAGCGGCGGCTTTAGTCAAGTTGGCAACGGCGGTGCAGCTCGAGCCAGCCTGCTTCGAAGCATGGCTGGCCAAGGCCGAGGTCCATTTCGCCCTGCGCCAGCTGGATGATGCCTTGCAGGCCGGGGAGGTCGCCTTGGCACTTCGGGCCAAGGACATCCATGTGCACACTTCGCTCTCACGCATTTGGATGGAGCGTGGCGATAAGCCCAAGGCCGAGCACCATGGCGCCCAGGCTAGGTTGCTGGGGTGGGGTGACCAACTGAAGCAGCCCGAGGGTGGTTTGCCGGGCGAGATCGGCTAGCCACGGGCTAGGGGAGGGCAGACTGGTCAATTGTCTCACCCCCTGCGACAGGCTGTCCCTTGAAAAAGAGGGAACAAGGCCCTCCAAAGGGGGTCAAGACCTAGTCGACCCCCGAAAAGCCCCTTAATCGGTTGCTAAACCCCGCCAAAACCATTTTGGCATCTGTTCTGCAAATCGCATTCGCCCGCTCAGGGCAAACTCTACCCAACCACACTATGGCCAAAAATACCAAAATCACCGTAAAGCCCCTCGCAGATCGCGTGCTCGTGCAGCGCATCGAGGAAGCTGAAGAAATCAAGGGCGGCATCATCATCCCTGACTCCGCCAAGGAGAAGCCACAGGAAGCCAAGGTCGTTGCCCTCGGTACTGGCGCGGTCGACAAGGACGGTAAGAAGATCCCCTTCTCCGTGAAAGTCGGCGACAAGGTTCTCATCGGCAAGTACGCCGGTTCGGAAGTGAAGCTGAACGATGAGATCTACCTCCTCCTCCGCGAAGAAGAAGTCCTCGCCGTCATCGAATAATCCCCCTCTACCCAACCCTCTCAAACCACATCCACTATGTCTAAGAAGCAAATCCTGTTCGATGAAGCCGCTCGCCGCAAGGTCCTGAACGGCGTCTCCATCCTGGCCCGCGCGGTCAAGGTCACCCTCGGTCCGAAGGGCCGTAACGTGATGATCGATAAGAAATTCGGTGCGCCGAAGGTCACCAAGGACGGTGTCACGGTCGCCAAGGAAATCGAATTGAGCGACCCCTATGAGAACATGGGCGCCCAGATGGTGCGTGAAGTCGCCTCCAAGACCGCCGACAAGTGCGGCGACGGCACCACCACCGCCACCGTGCTCGGTGAAGCCATCTACAAGGAAGGTCTTCGTTACGTCGCCGCTGGCGCTAACCCCATCTTCGTGAAGCGCGGCATCGACAAGGCCACCGAGGCCGTCGTCAAGGAACTCGCTAACATCTCGAAGAAGATCAAGACCCGCGAAGAAATCAAGCAGGTCGCGACCGTCTCGGCTAACTGGGATTCCTCCATCGGTGACATCATCGCCGAGGCCATGGACCGCGTCGGCAAGGATGGCACCATCACCGTCGAAGAAGCCAAGACCATTGAGACCACCCTCGACGTCGTCGAAGGCATGCAGTTCGACAAGGGTTACCTCTCGCCTTACTTCGCGACCAACGCTGAGACGCTGGAAGCCATTATCGAAGACGCCTACGTACTGCTGTACGAGAAGAAGGTTTCCTCGATGAAGGACCTCCTCCCAATCCTCCAGGAAGTTGCTAAGGCCGGTAAGCCTCTCCTCATCATCTCCGAAGAAGTCGAAGGCGAAGCCCTCGCGACCCTCGTTGTGAACCGCCTCCGCGGCACGATCAACGTTTGCGCCGTTAAGGCCCCTGGCTTCGGCGACCGCCGCAAGGCTATGATGGAAGACATCGCTGTCCTCACCGGTGGCCGCTTCATCACGGAAGACCTCGGGATCAAACTCGAGTCCGTCAAGATTGCCGACCTCGGCCGTGCTAAACGCATCGTCGTCGATAAGGACAATACCACGATCATCCAAGGCGCCGGCAAGTCCGCCGACATCCAGGGTCGCGTGAAGCTCATCCGTCGCCAAATCGACGAAACCACCTCCGACTACGATAAGGAAAAGCTCCAAGAACGCTTGGCCAAGCTGGCCGGCGGCGTTGCCGTCATCCACGTGGGTGCTGCGACCGAAACCGAACTGAAGGAAAAGAAGGACCGCGTCGACGACGCTCTGCACGCTACGCGCGCCGCCGTTGAAGAAGGTATCGTCCCCGGTGGTGGCGTTGCGCTGCTCCGTACGGTCAAGGCCATCGATGGCGTGATCAACACCCTCGTAGGTGACGAGAAGATCGGTGCCCAGATCGTCCGCAAGGCGATTGAAGAGCCGCTCCGCACGCTCTGTTCTAACGCAGGGGTCGAAGGTTCCCACATCGTTCAGGAAGTCCTCCTGAAGCACAAGGGCGCCCACGGCTACAACGTCGCCACGGGTGTCTACCAAGACCTCGTCGCCGCTGGCGTCGTCGACCCAACCAAGGTCACGCGCACCGCGATCACCAACGCTTCCTCCGTCGCCGGCCTGTTGCTCACCACGGAATGTCTCATCACGGACGTTCCGGAAGACAACAAGCCTGCGGCAGGCGGCGACCACCACGACCACTGAGGTCGTTAAGGTTCGCTCTACGAACGGCGCCCACTGGGCGCCGTTTTTTTGTGCCTACCACCCAGTAGGGCAGGGTGTACTTTGGTATTTTTACGCCAAAGTGCTGGGGTTTGCCCGACAAAAGCACGCCGTTTTAATTCTCCGGGTTGCCCTCTCCCGCCAAAGGGATTGTTTCGAGTCCTTCCCCCATGCGTGTTTTCCTAGCTCTGTTAACGTTCCTAGCTTCTTGGTCGTCCGCCCTGCGCGCAGCCGAACCTTCCGATGGTGCTTTACGCGTCTTGTATTTCGACGCCCTCGGCTCGGAGCAAAGCGCCAAGGGTACGCTTCATGACTACATGGCCGCGCTTGGGCGTGACGCTATCTGGTTTGATTACGCTTCGGGTCCAACCCCTTCCGCCGCAACGCTTGGCTATTACGATGCTTTGCTGGTCAAGGGCGACGTCCCCGGCCTCGGCAGCGCGGTGAAGCTGCCCGACGGTAAGACGATCGTGGTCTTGCGCTTGTCGGCCGACGCGAACGCCGAGGGGTTTCGCAAGGAACTCTTGGCCAAGCTCAACCCAGCCCGGGTCTCGGCTTGGGAAAAGTTCCTGGCCCAACGCGATCCCGAGGTTCGCGAAGAGAATTCGAATGTCGCCAACTACGAGCGTCGGCCGAAGGCCCTGACGCTGCAGAAGCCTTTCTCGGTGAAGGGTAGCATGGAGCGCACCCAAGTCCCCGCCGATATGAAGTTAGTCCTCTTTGCTTCCGAGCCGGACATCATGAAGCCCATTGCGTTTGCCTGGGATAATCGCGGTCGCCTCTGGGTAGCCCAAACCAGCGACTACCCGCATGGCGTCTCTAAGGACGGTGCCGGCAATGATAAGATTATCATCTGTGAAGACACCGATGGTGACGGTAAGGCCGACAAGTTCACGGTGTTTGCTGACCGCCTTAACATCCCGACGAGCTTCACCTTCGCTAACGGGGGGATTATTGTTTCGCAACCCCCCCAGTTCCTCTTCCTCAAGGACACGAATGGCGACGACCAGGCCGATGTCCGCTCGACGGTCATGACGGGCTGGGGCGTCAACGACACCCACGCCCAAGCCAGTAGCTTGTCCTACGGCTATGACAACTGGCTCCGTGGTGCCGTCGGTTACAGCGGCTTCAACGGTGAAGTCGGCGGCCAACGCCTCGGCTTTTCCCAAGGTAGCTATCGCTTTAAGGCCGATGGTTCCGCCCTCCAGTTCCAACACCAGTTCACCAATAACACCTGGGCGCAGAGCAACAATGCCGCGGGCGATGACTTCGGTGGTACGGCTAATGGCGCCCCCATCTTCTTTGGTGGTATCCCGTTGAACGTCACCGCAAAGGGCGTTCGCGTGATGTCAGCGAAGAAGATCAACCTCGTCGACCAGGCCCATACCATCACCCCGAACTTTCGCCAAGTCGACGTGATGGGCGGCTACACCGCCGCGGCTGGTTCTAATTTCATCTATTCCGCCCAGCTGCCGGCCCGTCTGCAGGGTGCGGCGATGGTCTGCGAGCCGACCATGAAGTTGATTAATCTTATGAACGTTGTCCCGCAGGGCGCTGGCTACGTGGCCAAGGATGGCTACAACATCGTCGCTTCTTCCGACGAATGGATGTCGCCGGTCTTCGCCTCCGTCGGCCCCGACGGGGCCATCTGGTTCGCCGACTGGCAGAACTTTATCATCCAGCACAACCCGACCCCCAGCGTGGGCCGGGGCGGTTACGACGCCAAGACGGGGGTCGGCGGTGCGCACGAGAATTCCCTCCGCGATCATTCGCGCGGCCGCATTTACCGGATCGTCTCCAAGACGACCCCGAGCGTCAATCCGGGCCAGCCGACGGCCGACGCCGCTCTCCTCGCGGGGCTCAAGGGCTCGACGCAGTATGGCCGCCTCCGTGCCCAGCAGCTGATTGTCGAAGGCAAGAAGACCGCCTTGACCGCGGACCTCCTCGCCCTCGTCGTGGCAGCCCAGCCGGACGTCTCCGCCATCCATGCACTCTGGTCGCTCCACGGCCTCGATAAGCTTGACGCTGAGACCCACAAGAAGGCTCTGCTTTCTGCGGACGCTGCCCTCCGCCGTAACGCCATCCGCGCACTGGGCGAAGACGCTGCTGCGCAGGCACTCTTCTTCGGTGCTGGCGTCATCGCCGATAAGGATCCGACCACCCGACTCGCCGCCATGGTCAAGTTGGCTGAATTCCCCACCTCGCCCGAAATTAAGACACTCGTCCGCGGCTTGGCGGCCGATGCCGCCGTGCAGTCCGACGAATGGCTCAAGGAAGCGTCCAAAGTTCTCGCCAAAAAGCACCAGACCCAAATCTACGTCGAAGGTCCCAACCTCCTGCCTAATCCTGGCTTCGAAGACCTCGCGGGCGCCTTACCGGCAAACTGGCAGCGCCGCGACTACGGCAACTCGCCCGGCAACAACGGGGCCAAGTGGGACGTCGTGACCGACGCTGCCATGGTGCACTCGGGTAAACGTGCCGTTCGCGGCATCACGCGCGAGAACGGTGACACCAGTTTCCATGCAGATGTGGCGATCAAGCCTGACACGGAGTACCGCCTGAGTGCCTGGATTAAGACCAAGGCGTTTCGCGGCAAGGCCAGCCTCAACGACCATATCGGCCGCGCGGAAACCAGCACCATCACCCGCGACACCGATTGGGTCGAAGTCGAGGTCGTCTTCAATTCGGGTAAGCGTACGCGGTCGTCGATTAACCTGCTCCACGTGGGCAAGGGTGATATCTACTTCGATGATGTGAAACTCTGCGAGCTGACGGTGGCGGGCGAAGCCCCCGTGACCGAAGGGGTGGCTGCCCGGGGCGAAGAGATTTACTGGAAGCACCCTGTCGCCGCATGCGTGAATTGTCACATGGTGAAGGGGAAGGGCAGTGCCATCGGCCCCGCGCTGGATGGCCTCGCCACCCGTGCGACCGCTGCGTATATCCACGACTCTCTCATCGAGCCCAATAAGGTCTTGGCTAAGGGCTATGAGCAGTTGGGCGTATCCCCGATGCCGCCGATGGGCCTGATCCTGAAGCCGCAGGAGCTTGCCGACGTGAAAGCCTTCCTCCAGACGCTCAAGTAAGCGGCAGGAGGTTTCTATTGGATTGATTCAGCCGTGGGCGGGGGCTATCCATCGCCCATGGCTGCTGTCAAACTCCAGAAGGAATCCAACCCCATCGTCACGTTACTCTCGTTGATGGGCGTCACGCTCATCACCTTGATTATCTTGTATGCAGGCCTCCCGGGCACCGGCTTCCATGGCCTCAAGGCAGGCGTGCATTTCGATATGGAGTCGGGGTTCGAGGACGCGCGTTTTATGGATAACCGCATTATCTGCGAGTCCAAGGATGCCTTAAAGGACATCCAGGCGGCCCTCGTTGCGGTGAAGTCCGATTATCCGACTGCCCGCGTCACGCTCAGCCTTGAGAACTACGCTTCGGGCTATAAGTTCAAGGTACGCTACATCACTTACTACGCCCAGCGTTTGAACCTCTTTGACAAGGGGAAACTTTTCCGCCGCGGCTCGGAAGTCGGCGACCCCGCCCTCGATGCCGAGGTGAAGGCGAAGGACGACGAACTGGAAGCCGCAATTCGCAAGGCCCTCGAGAATTATTTCAAGTCCAAGGGAGCCCAGTAATTCCCCGAACGGCGGCTCCATCCGCCCAAGGAAAAGGCCCGGATTACTCCGGGCCTTTTTGCTGAAAGTGGGGTGATTGAGGGGACTTGAACCCCCGACCCCTGGTACCACAAACCAGTGCTCTAACCAACTGAGCTACAACCACCGTTCAGTCTTCCTTGCGGAAGGGTGTTAACTGCAGGTTAAACGGCCTCGTCTGTCAATCTCGGACGAAAAGATGGCCAGCAAACACCGATTATTGCGCCTCTGGGGAGAATTCCTTCATTTGTTCTTCCCCTTTCCTAGCCCGCCCGCCTTTCTATTCTCACATCATGCCTACGTTTACTGAAATTGGCCTCCCTGAGCCAGTCCTTCGCTCGCTCGCCGATTGCGGTTACGTGAACCCCACGCCCATTCAGGAGCAGGCCATCCCCGTGGTGCTTTCTGGTCGCGACCTCATCGGCGCTGCCCAAACCGGCACCGGTAAGACCGCCGCCTTTGCTTTGCCGACACTCGCTCGCCTCGGCCCAGCCGCTGGCAAGCCCCGCTGTCTCGTCCTTGTCCCAACCCGCGAACTCGCCGTGCAGGTCGACGAAAACTTCCAGAAGTATGGTAAGTACCTCGGCACCAAGACGGCGCTTCTTTACGGCGGCGTCGGTTACGGCATCCAGGTTAAGGCGCTCGAAGAAGGCGTCGATGTCGTCATCGCCACGCCGGGTCGCTTGCTTGATCTTCATGAACAGAAGATTTTAGATTTGAGCTCTATTCAGGTGCTCATCCTCGACGAAGTGGACCGCATGCTGGACATGGGCTTCATCGAAGACGTTACCCGGATTGTCCGCTACTGCCCGAAGGACCGCCAGACGTTACTCTTCTCCGCTACGGCCGATGAGCGCGTGGGTAAGATCGCTAGCTGGGCTTTGCGCGACCCCGTCACCGTTGACGTCCGCACCGGCCTCGGTGCCGCCGACACCGTCGAGCACGCCATCTACCCGGTCGACATCTTCCAGAAGTACGACCTCCTCTTGGCTTTGCTGACGAAGAGCGGCTACAAGTCGGTCATCGTCTTCACCCGTACCAAGCGTGATGCCGACCGCATCGCCGAGTGGATTGAAGGCCACGGCACCCCCGTCGCCACGATGCATGCCGATCGTTCGCAGACCGAGCGCGCCGCCGCCCTCGCCGGCTTCAAGTCCGGTAAGTTCACCATTATGGTCGCGACGGACATCGCCTCCCGTGGGCTCGATATCCGCGGCGTGACCCACGTTATTAATTACAACGTCCCTGAGCACGCTGAGGATTACGTACACCGTATCGGCCGAACGGGTCGCGCTTCGGCCGAAGGCGAAGCCTTCACGCTCTATTCGCCGGACGAGATGCATCACCTCCAGCAAATTGAAATCCTGCTGGGTCGCGGCATCGAGCGTCGGAAGCTCGAAGATTTCCGTTACTACTCGGAACCGCAGCTGACCCCGGGTGGCCCGAAGGCCGCGGCGGTCTCCCGCAAGCGTAACCGCTAAGCCGTCGCCGATGTCGCCCGAGCCCCCGATGCGTCGAGCCTTGGAGCTCGCCCGGCAAGCCTGGGGGCTCACCCATCCTAATCCGATGGTGGGCGCAGTGATTACCGAGGATGGCGTCATCGTCGCCGAAGGCTTTCATGCGAAGGCTGGGGCGCCGCACGCCGAGGTCATGGCCCTGCGTAATCTTGGGCGTCGTCCCAAGCCTGATGCTATTCTGCACGTCACTTTAGAGCCGTGCTGCACGCATGGCCGCACGCCGCCGTGCGTTGACGCCATCGTTGAGGCCGGTCTTCGTACGGTTGTGGTGGGTGCGCTGGATCCCAACCCCGCCCACGCTGGCCATGGGCTGGCGTTACTGCGGTCTCAGGGGGTGGCTGTGGTCGAGGGTGTCCTCTCCCCCGAGTGCACCGACCTTAATTTGATCTTCAATCATTGGATTGTCGCCCAGCGTCCTCTGCTTGCCTTGAAGGTTGCGTCCTCACTGGATGGCCGCTTGGTTCCTGCGGATGGCATGTCGCCGTGGATCACGGGCGAGGCGGCCCGTGCTAACGTGCAAGAATGGCGGGCGCTCTTTCCGGCCATTGCAGTGAGCGTGGATACTTTACTGAAAGATAACCCGCGCCTGACCGCACGGTTGCCCGAAGGCGAACGCTGTGGTATTCGCTTCGTCCTCGATCGGCATTTCCGTTCCGCGGGTAAGGCGGGATTAAATCTTTTCCGTGATGCCTATAACGACCGCACGGTAGTGGTCGGCCTGCAGAGCTCCGTCCGGACCGCCGACCTTCGTTGGTATGAGGCCGAAGGCGTGAGCTACTGGTGTCTGCCCGGCGGCCCCGAGGACTTCTTGGCGAACTGGATCGCCCGCTGCGCACTCGAGCAGATCACGGGCGTCATGGTCGAGGCGGGCCCCCGCTTAGCGGCAGGTTTAATGGAAGAGGGTCGGGTGGACTACCTCTTGGCCTACGTGGCTCCGATCTTCACGGGAAACCCTGACTCGCCAGTCTGGGCCTCCAGCGCGGTCGGTCAGTTAATCGACCCGCGGGTGCAGGTCTTTGGCCAGGATGCCCTGTACCGCGGTTATTTGGCCTAAGGCGGGCAGGGGACGGGTCCGGTAGTCCCTTTTGCCGCCTCTAGCCGCCCAAGGACTTGTAGGGCATTTTCAATACCTTTACGGGCTTTTAGGGGGGTCGTGGGGGTCGCTTGGCTCTTTTGGCTCGACTTTTCAATGAAAACTTTCATTAAAGGGAATCCGTCTCCCTTTCCCGAAGGGCGTCCTCCTAACCACTTTAACTCGAACCACTTATGGCAGACAAAATCACGGATATCAGGAGGAAGGAAAAGCCTTCTTTCACGTCTCTCATCGAAAAGAAGCGCGACGGTGGCGAATTCTCCGCGGACGAGATCCGGCAAATCGTCGATTCCATCATGGACTCGGAGATGCCCGAGGCGCAACAAGCCGCCTTGGCGATGGCGATTTTCTTCCGGCAGATGTCGGCCCAAGAAACCGCTATGCTCGCTGAAGAGCTCCGTCTTTCTGGCGAAGTCATTGACCTCGACCGCCTGACCCAGCCCAAAATCGCCAAGGTTTCGACCGGCGGTGTGGGTGACAAGACTTCGATGGTGCTCGGTCCGCTTGGTGCCGCCGCTGGCGTCATCATGCCAGGCATGAACGGTAAGGACGAAGAGTTCTGTATCTCGACGGTCGAGAAGTTGCGGTCAATCCCTGGCTTCAACGGAAAGGCCACGCTTGAGCAATTCCGCCAGCAGCTCGAGCGCGTGGGTTGTGCCATCACCGAACAGTGCAGTGACATCGCTCCGGCCGACGACCTGCTCTACACTTTGCGCCAGAAGACGGGGACGATTCCTTCGTTGCCGCTCATCACCGGTAGCATCCTCTCTAAGAAGCTCGCCGAAGGCTGTGAAGGCCTCGTGATCGATGTTAAGTGGGGCAATGGTTCCTTTATCCGCGACCTCGAACAGGCCAAGCAGTTGGCCCGTATTGTTACGCGCGTCGCCCGCTCGCTCAACCGCAAGTGCGTAGCCCTCGTCACCGACATTAACCAACCCCTCGGCGACTCCGTCGGCACGGGCTTGGAAGTCCTTGAAGCCGTCCGTCTCCTCAAGGGCGAAGGCCCCGAAGACCTGCAGGACCTCGTACTCAAGCTGGGCATGGAAGTCGTGCGCCTCGCTGGCGTCGCTGGTTCGACCCTCTCGGCTAAGCAGACCGTCGAGAAGCACCTCAAGGATGGCTCGGCCCTCGAGAAGTTTAAGGCCATGGTCCGCGCCCAGGGCGGCAAGACCGATTGGATCGACGATCCCTCCAAGTTCCCGCACGCAAAGTTCATTCGCAAACTCCCAGCCCCCAAGCGCGGCTACGTCCACACCATCGACGCCGGCAAGATCGCTCAAGGCGTGCGTCTCTTGGCCACGCTCAAGGATGGCACGCTCGACCCGTCGGTCGGCGTCACC
>CAITUF010000162.1 GCA_903895475.1 uncultured Opitutia bacterium
CTGAGTCTCAGCACGAAAAGAAGTCCGACGAAAAGAAGAGCGAGAAGAAGAGCACTCCGAAGCCAGCTCCGATCAAGTCGGCTGCGCCTGCTTGCAAAAAGAAATAAGCCTAATTCAACGACTGCCTTAAAAGCCGGACCAAGGTCCGGCTTTTTTATTGGTGCAATTCGGTCTGGGCACGTTTTGTTCGGTCTATCGCCATGGCCTCGTTCCCGTATCTCTTCTGGTTGCGCATGGGCTTACTGTCCTGGGGAGGACCCGCCGCGCAGATCGCTTTACTGGAGCAGGAATGTGTGGTCAAGCGAGGCTGGCTGACGTCGGCGGCCTTCACGCGGGCGCTAGGTCTTTGCATGTTCTTGCCGGGTCCAGAGGCACAGCAACTCGTGGCTTGGATTGCCTGGCGCAGTCATGGCTGGCGTGGAGCCGCCGTCGCGACGTTAGGCTTTGTGTTGCCCGGGTTAATCGCCTGCGGTGTCTTGGCTTGGCTTTATGCAGTGGGTAGCGGTTGGGAACTCTTGCCTGGCGTGTTTGCGGGTGCCCGTGCGGCGGTGGCGGGGGTAATCTTAGTGGTCGGGGGCAAAATGCTGTTCCGGACCTGTGAGGCCTTGCCGCGACGATGGGCGGCGGGTTTGTCGTTTGCTGGGCTTTTCTTCGGGGCGCCTTTTGTCTTCATCGCTTTAGCTGCGGGTTTACACGGTTGGTATGTGCGTCCAGACGATGAGGAAGCACTGCCACCTGTCAGCGATCAGTTGCGCTCAGCGGTGAAGTGCTTGGGGCGTTACCTCTTGCCCGTGCTGCTCGTCTATTTGGCTTTATGGTTATGGCTTAAGCATAGCCATGGCTACGTGCAGCTCGTTGAGGTCTCGCTCTTCGCGGTGCTCACGTCTTTTGGGGGTGCTTACGCGGCCCTGGGTATTTGGCGCGTGCGGGCGAACGCGTTGGGCTGGCTCGGAGAATCTCGGTTCGGGGATGCCTTGGTCGTGGGTGAAGCCACCCCGGGGCCCTTACTGCTGGCCGGGAGTTTTATCGGCTTCTTGGCGGGGTTCAACGGCCTGCTCTTTGCTGACCATGGTGGGATTGGCTTTGGTCTACTCGGTCTGGTCACCGCAGCGGTCTTTACGTTTGTGCCTTCGACTGTGGTCCTCTTGGCATGCGCACCCTTGGCGGAAGAGGGGGTTGGTGATCGTCGCTTTCATGATGCGCTTGGCATGGTCTCGGCCGTCGCCGCCGGGGCCATCGTCTACCTGGGTTCTGCGCTGTACTGGTCGCAATTCTCGACCCCGCTATTCATGTTCGTTTCGGCGGTAGCCGCTTGGATATTCTACCGGCAGAAGCTCTCCGTGCCGGCCTTGGTCGGGGTGGGGGCTGTCATCGGTTTGTTTAGTGCCAGATAAGCCAAATCTGCTTGATGAGACCTAAAAAGGCTTCATTAAATAAGTCACCATGAAGAACCTCCTCCGTCTCCTCGCCCTTGTGGCCGTTTGCTCCTCGTTGGCTATCGCTGCCACCACTCCGGCCGCTCCGGCCGTGGAAAAGTCCAAGTTCAAGACCGGTGGTTGCTGCGATAAGGCCGAAAAGGGTGGCAAGCCCTGCGCCCACCCTTGCTGCGTCAAGGCAGCCAAGGACGCTAAGGTCTGCGAGAAGTGCAATCCTGTCGCCAAGGACGCTCCGGCTCCAGCCAAGGACACGCCGGCCACTAAATAATCTCGCTGTTGCTTTTGAAAGGCCGGACCCGTGGGTCCGGCCTTTTTTGTTGGGCGGCGTCTTGCACTGGCTACGGAGGGTGTTTAGGTCTTAGGGATGAAACGTCACCCCGTCCTGAGTTCAATTGTGCTGCTAGGCTTTGCGGTCGGCTTGTTCTTCTGGACGAGGCCCGCCCCGAGCCAGGCCTCCGCTGCTGCCCCCGCGACCACGCCTGCTGTGCCAGTTTTAACTGAGACGCACTATGGCACCTGTAAGGCTTCGAGCGATGGCATCGGCAAGACCTACCACGGCCGCGAGATTTCCCACGTGATGGGTCACCCGGGCATCGGTTGGTTAGAGCGGACGGAGCGCGAAAAGGAAGAGGCACCCTCCAAGGCCATCGCCGCCCTCAAGCTTGCGCCTAACGCGGTCATCGCCGACCTCGGCGCGGGCTCGGGGTACTATACTTTCAGGTTGGCTCCGTTGGTGCCGCAGGGCCGCGTGGTCGCCATCGATATCCAGCCCGAGATGCTGGCGTACATGAAAGAGGAACTGCGTGCGCGCGGCCTTAAGAACGTCGAACCCCACCTCGGCTCGGTGACGGAACTCAAGCTGCCTGATGCCTCGCTCGACGCGGTCTTGATGGTCGATGCCTACCACGAATTCGATCACCCCGCCGAGATGCTGATTTCAATTAAGGCCGCGCTCAAGAAGGGTGGCCGTATCTACTTAGTGGAATTCCGGGCCGAAGATCCCAAGGTGCCCATCAAGCTGCTGCACAAGATGTCCGAAGCCCAAGCCCGTAAAGAGTTCACGGCGGCTGGGTTTCGTTTCCTGGAGAACCGCCCTGACCTGCCTTGGCAACACCTGATGGTCTTCGAGAAGCCCTAGGTATTATAAGCGCTTGGCAGGGGAAGGGCGTAGGCTATGTCTAAGGGCATGCCCCGCTTTCTTGCCCTCTTACTATGCGTAGTTGGCCTGCCGCTCGCTGCTGCCGATTACGTCGTCCTGGTTTCGAAGGAGACGCAGGCGGACGCAGGCTGGGCTAAGGTCGTGGATCGACTCCAAGCCAAGTATCAGGCCAAAGTGGTGACTTATCAGGCCGATGTCCTGGAGTGCCAAGCAGGGCTTCGCCAGGCGCAGCCGCGCTGGGTTTGCTGGGTGGCGCGTCCGGTGGAACTGGGTACCAAATCAGCCTACGCTATCCATCAACTCGCCCGGGATAACGACTCGGACCCCTACGAAGATTTTCAGTGGGGCATCATCTCCGGCCGCACCGCTGAACTGGCGCTCAAGCTGGCCGCTCCGGCCGAGCCCCTAACGATTCGTAAAGTCGGCGCTTCGACCGCCTTCGCTTCGGACTGTGTCCAGAGCGGTTACTGGTTCTCTGAATTCAAAGCCGGCGAGGTTTGGGTGAAGGACGGGACTCCTTTAGCGGTTAAGGGACAGGGGGCGGCGGATTCTACGGAATCCATCGCAAAGCGCCTAAACGAGGCTGACACCGATTGCTTCATCACTTCGGGCCATGCGAGCGAAACGCAGTGGGAACCGGGTTATCGTTACCGCAACGGTATCTTTACGCACCGCGACGGCGTGCTGGTGGGCAAGTCGCTCGATGGTAAGATCCACGAGGTCCGCTCGCCTAATCCGAAGGTTTACCTCGCGGTAGGCAACTGTCTCATCGGTAACGTCCCTAAGAAGGAAGACTGCATGGCCTTGGCTTGGTTGAATACCGGTGGGGCCTTACAGATGCTCGGTTACGTCGAGCCGACCTGGTATGGTTACGCCGGGTGGGGCGTGCTGGATTACTTTGTCGAGCAACCTGGACGTTTTAACGTCAGCGAGGCCCGCCTGGCCAATCACCATGCCTTACTCTGGACCTTAGGTGAGGCCAAGGCTGGCCGTCTCAAGGCCAATATCCGTGGCCTTGAGTTCGATCAGAATGTGACCGTTCTCTACGGCGACCCCAAGTGGTCGGCGAAGATGGCTCCGGGACCCCTCCGCTGGGAAGAGACTCTGGTTGAGGGCACGAACGGGGAATGGACCTGGACGATCACGCCGAAAGCTGGGGCGGGGACGTTTGTCCCGGTCGATACGAACGGCTCCGAACGCGGTGGCCGTCCGCTGGTCGCTTTTCTGCCCCGCCATGCCGCTGGTTGGGAAGTCGTCGCAGGGCAGGAGCGGAAGCCCATTACCGCCGATGATTTTGTCCTCCTGCCTAACCCTGGTCCGGCTTGGCCTGCGCCCGAGCGCCTCGTTATCCGCCTGCGGAAGCGCTGAGCAGGTCGGCCGAAATATATTTAAATAATTCCCCCGTACCCCTTGTGCGTTTTTTGCAGGGGGGTTATGATGGGGTATGCGTAATTCCGTTTTGCTTGCGTGGTCTATGGTGGGAATCGCGGCCATGGTCGTCGTCCTGCAGGTCAGCGTAGACGGCCCGGTCATGACTCCAGCGGCGCCCCCAGTGCTTCCCTCGCGTGCGGAGTCGGCGGACGGCGTGGCTAAGGTGGCTGCACCGGACCCCGCGGCGGCTTATCTAGCGAAGATGCACGAGGAGTTCTGGCCGGAGTTACAGCGTAAGGCCGCAATCGGCAACGCCGAGGCGCAATGGCATTACGGGTTTGCCCTGATGAAGGGTACCTTCGAAGAGCCTGACGTCACGGCCGGCCTCCAATGGATGGAGAAGGCCGCGGCGCAGAAGCATGGGCGGGCCCTGAATAGCTTGGGCGAGGTCTATACCACTGGTGAGTTCGTTCCACAGGACCATCTGAAAGCGATTGGCTATTTCCAAGCGGCTTGGGCTACAGGTGAACCGATGGGCATTCTCAACTTGGGCATTTTATCTGAGTACGGGGAGGGTCGGAAGCAGGATAGCGCCGAAGCGGTGCGGTGCTATCGGTTGGCCGCCGATAAGGGTTCGGCGGCCGCGCTGACCCGCCTGGGAGCGATGTATGCGGAGGGAGACATCCTGCCGAAGGACCTGAAGCAGGCCGTGGCATGCTACCGCGCAGGGGCGGAGAAAGGGTCGGCGGATGCTTGGCATAACCTGTCGGTGATGCATCGACGCGGTATCGTCGTGCCCTTGGATAAGGAAGTGGCCTTGGCGTGTGCGGAGAAGGCCTGGGCAGCCGGCAGTGCCGATGGGGCGCTCATGGCCGCTGACCTGTTGGTTGAACTCCGCCAAGACTACCCTCGCGCCATGGCTTACCTCACCGTTTATATGGCTAGGGATCGCTCGCCAGAGGCCGGCGAAGCGGGCATGCAGCGTTTAAAATCCTGGGACAGCGAACTTAAGACCGAGGTCGACGACCGTAAGTTCCGGGAGTTCCTCGATGCGTTGTTCTTGGCGGAATGGCGTCGCCGTTCCAAGGAAATCTTTGGTCGCTGATCAGGCGCCGACGTTCTTCTTGATGTCCTTGAGCTGCTGGAACTCCGGCTTGGCGGTGTAGAACTTATCCAGCGGGTAGCAGCCGGAAATGAGTCCATTGCGCGGGGCAGTCGTACAGTCACTGAAGGTGCGGCAAATCAGCTTGGTCTCAAGCGTTCCGTTCTTCGCGGCGTCGGCGAGCATAGTGGGGTAACTGAGGACGGCGCGGCCGACGCCAATGAGGTCGGCACCGCCGGTGCGCAGGATGTGCTGCGCGAGGTGCGGTAGGTATTCCTGGACGTAGCTGAGTCCGGAACTGACCACGACCATGTTGGCCGGGGCGTGGGCACGGACTTCCCGCACGACGCGGACTTGGCGGGCGACATCAATCAGCGGGTCGTGCGCCGGCTGGTAGCCGTCGCTGGGCGGGTAGGCCGCGGGGCGCTGAATGTGTGGGTTATAGTAGGGCGAGCCTGCGGTGGTGTTGAGAATCTTCACGCCGAGTTCGCCGAGGAGCTTAACAAATGCAAAGGTCTCGGTGAGGTCGATGTCGATGGGGTTCGCCTGATTCACGCTGAAGGCGTAACGGTAGGGTAGGCACGCGGCGTAGTCCTCGGGGATGCCGGGTCCGAGCTTACCGGGCTGCGAGAGGGCCGGGTCCGGGCGGAACGGCACCATGTCAAAGAGGCTCAGGCGGACGCCGATATCAATCGAGTTACCGTCGGCCCGGATACCGGCGATGATGTCGCGCAGGATACGCGTGCGGTTCTCGAAGGAGCCGCCGAACTTACCCGGGCGCGTGTGGGCACCGAGGAATTCGTGGAGCAGGTAGCCGTGGCAGTGCTTGATGTCAACGAAGTCAGCCCCGCAGGCACGGGCGATTTTTGCGGCGCGCACGTAGCATCGAATGAGTTCCTCGACGTCGTCGTCGGTGAGGACTTGGTCGTCCGACGTCACACTGAATTTCTTGTCCAGCAAGGGGTGGCGGAAAGCCACGCGAGATTCCCATTTCTTTTTGTCGTGCGGGCGGCAGAAGCGCCCCGAGTGCGTGAGCTGAAAACCGATGACAAGGTCGTCGGTGGTGCCCCACTGGGCCAAGTGCTCGGCCTTGAGGATGTCGACGAGTTCCGTGATCTCCCCCTGGTTCTCCTCGTTGAGGATGAGTTGATTGGTGTTGGCCCGCCCATCGGCACGGACGGCCATGGCTTCGGCGCCGCAGATGAGCTTGGCGCCGCTCGCGCCGAAGCGCTGCCAGCGTCGCTTCATCTCGGGGGACGTTCCGCCAGTCGTGGTGCCGTCCCAGCCTTCCATCGGATGGATGGCGATGCGGTTGCCGATACGCTTACCGTTGATTAGCACGCGTTCGACGGGGTGGGAGAGGGGGTTGCCGTTGCCGGCTTCAATGCTGTCTTCCATCGGCAGGTCGATACCGAGGACGGCGCAGTGGGCACGGAAATCCGCGACCGTCTTAAGCGACGCGACACGGGTGAGTTTAAAGGGAGTCATCGAAAGTGTGTGGTTTAGAGACCAGGGATATCCAGACGCTTAGCCACACGGCGGGGGCGGAGTAACGCTTCGCGCATACGAGCCCCCTCGTCGGTGCCCCGGAGATCCGTGCAGGCCGGGTGGGCTTCGGGTGCGGCTAGGATGCCGAGTTCGTGGAGGAGATGGGCGGTGCTGTGTTTATAGGCCGCGGCACTGTGCTGTCCGTTCAGGCGGAAGACTTGGTCCTCCAGCGATTGGAAGCATTCGAAGACCTTGTAGACGCGCGTGTCGAAGCGACCAGTGCCCGTCGGGAACTTTTTGCCGGGCACACCGTCCTCGAGCCACATGTCTTTGGCCGCGCAGATTAACGGTGCCGCACTACTCGACGCGCCAATCAGCAAGGGCAGGCCGGTCTTGATGGCGGTGGCGATACCGTAGTCGTCGCCGCTATGCGGAGAGAAATCGAGTTTCAGGTCTTTGCACATCGCTGCCCAGTAGAGAAAGTGTGGTTCATCGAGCGTACTAATCTTCCCCCCGACGAACTTCGGGTGGATGGCCAATTGGTGGAGAAGCCACGGCTCGTACGGTGTCGCCCAGGGGACGAAGGAGGGCTCGAGCGCATGCACGATGCCGGGGCGGATGAGCCATTCGGCAATCTGGTAATAACCATCGCGACGGCGTTCTGGGTCCAAGGAGTTAAGCCCTTTGGACGTCATGACCATGACCTCGCAGTTCTCATGGGCCTGCACGATGTCGATGAGGGCGCGGTAACGTTCGGCCTTGAAGTCCGTATCTTGGGCGGCGCCGCGGGCAGTCACCCCCGCGATAAACTTGTGCTCTGGGAAGGCGGCACGGAAGCGACGGAGCACTTCGGCATACATCGCGTCATCAAGGTCAAAGATATACCCCGTGTCGGCGTTGAGCACCGGCACTAGTTCTACGCCGTAGTGTTCGGCGGCCGCGTATTGCCAGCGGAGGGCGGCGACAAAGCCATCCCAGTCGGGTTGCTTATCCTTAAAAGGCAGGAGGGCGGCGGCACATAGCCGGGCCCGGGTGCGGTGGTCGGCTAACTCCTCCTCGGACGTCCAAGCCCATTTCGTCGCCGACCAAGGCGTGGTCGGGGTAAGGTCCTCGGGGCGGGAGATGAGTGGCTTCATGACGACGTCGGAAACCCTAACAGTATTTATATCGGTTGAGGAAGTTTTGTTTCGGAAGGGGGTTGGTCCAAAATCGCCCCTTGAAGGCGCTCAGTATTACCCTCAGAACTTTGGCACCCCGCCTATGAGCTCATCTTCCGAGTCCGACCCGCGCTCCCAAGCTATCTCGGGTGGGATGCAGATGACCTTAGTGGCGGGATTTCTCGGCTGGATGATGGATGGGTATGAGCAGGCAATCTTTCCGCTCTTAGCGAGCCCGGCACTGAAGAGTATGGTGCCGGTCGACGTGCTGTCCGCCGGCCCGGCGGCGGTTAATGCCTGGGTGGGCGGTTGGATGGGGTGGATTACCGCCGCCTTTTTGGTGGGTGCGGCCTTCGGTGGCGCAGCCTTCGGCTGGTTGGGCGATCGGGTTGGGCGCATCCGTGCGATGTCCTTAAGTATCCTTTTCTATTCGATCTTCAGCGGGGTCTGTTATTTTGCCCAGGATCCGCTCCACCTGATGGGCGCGCGTTTCCTGGCGGCCTTAGGCATGGGCGGCGAATGGGCGTTGGGCGTGGCTCTCGTCATGGAGGCTTGGCCAGAGCGTCACCGCTCGAAAATGGCCGCCGCCATCGGCATGGCCGCCAACCTCGGCATGGTGCTCGTCGGCTGCGTCGCCATCGCCTATCCGGCTTCCGCTGATTCTTGGCGGATCCATTTCTTGATCGGTGCCTCGCCGGCTATTATCACTTTGTTTATTCGCTTCTTCGTCCCGGAGTCAGAGAAGTGGAAGCGTGCTTCTGAAAAGGCCGCCGTCGAGCCGCCGCGGTCAAAGTTTAGTGAAGTCTTCGGGGGTGAGTTTCGGCGGGCGACCTGGGGCGCCATCCTGATGGTGTCGGTCGTGTTCGTTGGCACTTGGGGCGCGGTCCAATGGATACCGCTGTGGATCACCGAACTGGCTGGGCCAAAATTCCCTCAGGCCAAGGCCTATGCGATGGTGATTGTTTCGCTCGGCGCGTGCGTGGGGACCGTCTTGGCTCCGCTTTGCTTAGCCCGTATCCCGCGGCGTTTGGGCTATCAATTACTCTGTTTATTCGCCTGCGCTTCGACGGCATGGATCTACCGCACGCCCGCGAGCTGGGATGGGCAGCTTTTGTTCGACGTATTTCCAGCCTTCTTGGCGCTGAAGATTTTCGTCCTCGGCATGACGGCGACCGCGTTCTTCGGTTTCATGCCGTTATACTTACCCGAACTCTTCCCGACCCGCGTGCGGGCGACGGGGCAGGGGATCTGCTATAACACGGGCCGCTTAGTCGCGGTGCCGTTCGTCTTGCTCGGCGGTTATCTGGTAAATATTTTGGGCGGCTATCAGCAAGCTGCCGCCGCCATCACCTTGGTTTATTTGGTGGGTTTAGGCATTGCTTACCTGGGTCGCGAGACTTCTGGCCAAGCGTTGCAGGACTAAGCCATGGCCGTTAATCCGCATGACGTCCGCATCCGGGCGGTTCGCTGGTATGCCTTGCCAGTGCAGACGCGCGTGCCGCTGAAATTCGGACGAGATACGTTGACCGAAGTCGTCTGTGCGCGGGTCTGTCTAACCGTTTCGCGTGCAGACGGCACGCGGGCGCAAGGGTGGGGTGAGACGCCTTTAAGCGTCCAGTGGGTCTGGCCTTCATCTTTGTCCTATGCGGTGCGTCTTAACGCACTACAGGATTTTTGCGATCTGCTGGCCGAGGCCTATGCGCAGTTTCCCGCCCGGGGGCATGCGATGGAGATTGGGCATGACTTCCTGGAAGCCGTCTTGCCGGCGCTGCTGAAGAGCTTCAATGAAACCCTGCCGTCAGGCGTGCGTATTCCCAAGCTCGCCGCGTTAGTCTGCGCCTCCGCCTTCGACCTGGCGCTCCATGATGCCTACGGCGTCGCGAACGAGGTGCCGACGTATGAGACCTATCGGCAACCTTGGATGAACCACGACCTCGCGGCATTCCTGCAACCCGCGGCGGATGCCCCAACGGTCTCTTTTGCGGGCCAGTTCCCGGTCGACTACTTCCGGACTCCACCGGTGACCTCTTTGCTGGCTTGGCACCTCGTGGGTGGGCTCGACTACCTGACCATTGCTGAAGCGGGAGCAAACCTCGTGGCTGATGCTTACCCGACTAGTTTAGATGAGTGGATTCGTCGCGACGGACTCAAGGCCTTGAAGGTGAAGCTGCGCGGCGATGATGCCGTCTGGGATTTTGAACGCCTTCGGAGTGTCGCTGAAATTGGCCTGGCTGGCGGCGTCGAGCTTTTCACGGCCGACTTTAATTGCACCGTCACCGACCCTGCCTACGTCAATGGCGTGCTCGACCGAGTGAAAGTCGAACTCCCCGCGCTATGGTCCCGCCTGAGCTACGTCGAGCAGCCGTTTCCGTATGAGCTCGAAGCGCATCGCATTGACGTCCATTCCGTCAGCAATCGTTGCCCGCTGTTCCTCGACGAAAGTGCGCATGACTGGCGCCTCGTGCGGCTTGGCCGTGAACTAGGCTGGACGGGTGTGGCGCTGAAGACCTGCAAGACGCAGACGGGAGCGTTGCTCAGTCTGTGCTGGGCTCGGGCGCACGGTATGCAGCTAATGGTGCAGGACCTCACGAATCCAATGTTGGCCCAAGTCACGCACGTCTTGCTCGGCTTGCACGCCCCGACCATCGCGGGAATTGAAACAAATGGCATGCAGTTTTATCCAGCGGCTTCGGCTCCCGAGGCGCAAGTGCACCCTGGCCTGTATCTCCGCCAGCGCGGACAGGTCGACGCTACCACCGTGGCGGGGCCGGGCTTTGGTTATCGAGTGGACGAAATCTCCCGAGACCTACCTCCGCCCCGGGTCGCCTTCCCAGCTTGATTCAATCGGCTTGCGGGCGGGTAGGGGGGTGCCCTTATGCTATCAATCTTATTACCCCCATGACCTCCCGTCTGCTTCTCCTTTTGGCCCTCGCCGCTTCGGCTTTGGCCGCTGACGCTCCTAAGCGTAAGATCCTCTTCTTCACCAAGTCCTCCGGCTTCGAGCACGATGTCATCTCCTACAAGAAGGGAATGCCCAGCTTCGCCGAGAAGCAGCTGAGTGAACTCGGTAAAGAGAATAACTGGGAATTCGTCTTCTCGAAGGACGGTTCGAAGTTTTCGCCGGAGTACCTCGCGCAGTTTGACACCGTGATGTTCTACACCACGGGTGACCTCTGCTCTCCGGGGACGGATAAGAACCCTCCGATGTCTCTCGCGGGCAAGCAGGCACTCTTTGACTTCGTGAAGGCCGGCAAGGGCTTCGTCGGCACGCACTCCGCCGCAGACACCTTCCATACCGATAATGAGTCCCAGAAGGGTCCAGAGCGTTTCAAGAATCATGGCGACAAGGCCGACAGCTATGTCTGCTTCCTCGGGGCCGAGTTCATCCGCCACGGCAAGCAACAAGCCGGCGTCAATAAGGTCGTCGACCCGACCTTCCCAGGCTTCGCCAAGCTCGGTGATAGCTTCTCCTTCGTTGAAGAATGGTACACCCTCAAGGACTTCCGTCCCGAGATCCACGTGCTGACTACCTTCAATGAGCCGGCCCTCGAGGGGGACGACTATAAGCGTCCAGCCTTTCCAAACTGCTGGGCTCGTCACGAGGGCAAGGGCCGCGTTTTCTACACCGCCATGGGGCACCGCGAAGATGTGTGGACCAATCCGACCTTCCGCCAGATCTTGGTCGGTGGTCTCTCATGGGCTAATGGCGATGCGAAGGCGCCCGATATGTCTCCTAACCTCTTAAAGGTCGCCCCTGGTGCCATGACCAATCAGCCCTACACGGCTCCCGCTCCGGCGAAGGCCGCGACCAAGAAGGCCGACGCCAAGAAGTAAGCCCTTTAGTCAGGCGGGCCCAGTGCCCCGCCTTCTTTCTTTGCGACCATGACGACCATTCCTGCCGAAGCGACGAAGCTGAGCGAGCTCACGGAGCAGCAGAAGAAGTCGGGCTTGGCGGCTTGGCTGGGCTGGTTCTTTGATGGGCTAGATCTGCACCTTTACACGCTCGTCGCCACGGTCTTCGTCGCGCAGCTACTGGGAACAGAGACGACTGATCCGAGCGTGCGAAAGTATGGCGCGTTTATTATGGGCGCTTTCCTGCTGGGCTGGGCGCTGGGTGGCGCCGTCTTTGGTTATATTGGCGACCGCTTAGGTCGGAGTCGTACGTTGGTCCTGACCGTCCTGACTTATGCGCTGTTCACGGGCTTGGCTTTCTTTGCCCAGAACTGGTGGCAGCTGATGATTTTCCGCTTCCTAGCGGCGCTGGGCATTGGTGGCGAATGGGCTATCGGGGCGTCTTTGTTGTCGGAGACGTGGCCTAAGAAATGGCGGCCGTGGATCGCCGCTGTCCTGCAGTGTGCGGTCAATTTCGGGATCTTAGCCGCCATCCTGTCGGTCGCACTCATGGGCTATTTTGTGGATTTGGATAAACAACCCAAGTGGGTCTTCCTCATCGGAGTATTGCCAGCTTTCGTGACCTTATGGATTCGGCATGCCGTGCCCGAGACGGACGAATGGAAATCGGAAGCTGGTCGCCGCCAGGTGCCACCATTGTCCGACCTCTTTGCTCCCGGGATTCGTCGCTCCACTTGGTTGGCGGTGGCAATTTGCGCTATCTCCCTGACCGGTCACTGGGTCTTCATGTATTGGCAGCAGGCCTTCATTAAGACCCATCCCGGGGTGTCGGCCGTCGATCAGGGTGGTGTCATTAAGTGGGCCCTGTTCACTGTCATCGCTTGTTCAGTGGTAGGGAATTTTGCCTCGGGTTGGGCCGCCCATCGTTTCGGTTATGGTCGGGCCTTGTGCGGATTCTTCAGTGCTTACTTCCTGCTGATGGCGGTCGCCTTCTTCTTTAGTTGGAGCCTGCCGGTAACCTTCGCCTTCTATGGCGCCATCGGGTTCTGTCAGGGGGTCTTTGGGCTCTTTACGATGTGCTTACCGCCGCTCTTTCCGACGCTACAGCGGACGACGGGGGCGGGCTTTAGTTACAATATTGGGCGCGTTTTTTCGGCCATCGGCGTGGTCGTCTTCGGCTTGGTCTCCTTGGAGATTGGGCAATGCCTGCTTTACGCATCCTTCCTCTTTATTCCGGCGGCCATCTTAGCCCTTTGGTTGCCGCAGCCAGAATAATTATCGGGGGGTAGGTTGGGCTTGTTTCTACGGCGGGTGTTCCTATGCTGATGACGTGACGCTGAAACAAAAAGTTAGGCTCTTCGTCAAAATTCAAGCTGCCACTTTCGCCATCGGCTTGGCGTTCATCATCCGTGAGAACGCCGAACACGGCTTTACGTTGCAGATGACCTACAATCATGTGCGCGAGGCCTTGTTTGGGGATGAGGACCCGACTCGCACGCGGTGGCTTTTCCTGCTTCCACTGTTTGGGACGTTCTTGTACTTCGTGCGTACCGACCGTCGCCCGCGCAACTTAAAGCAGGTGTTCTTCAAATGGAGTATTCTTTTCCTGATTTTGGAGTTTACGACGGAGTGGACCAAGAATGGTTGGGGGCAGGCGACGACGGATTTGCCGGTCTTCCTGGTCCGCTATGCCGCGGGCGGAGCCCTGGCGGCGGCGGTTTGGTGGTTAATCGAACGTTCGCCCCGCACCCACCCGGATAGTTTCTATAAGCCCCATGGGCACCATCATGGTCATAGTCGCAGTCATGGGCACGACGCCGAGCCACCCAAGCGCGGTCACTGAGTGAAAATTTACTTTTGGCCGAGCCCGCAGATAGCCTTGAACTCGGCGGCCAGCACTGGGGTGACGGAAAGTCGATTACCTGGCCGCAAGATGAGCATCTCCCCGAGGGCTTTGCAGGCCCGGAGGTCGGGTAAGGTAACGTGTCGCTGGAAGGTCTGGTGATAGGCGACTTCAACGCAACTCCAGCGCGGGTCATCCCGCCGAGATTTTGGGTCATAGTAGTCTGACTTCGCTTCGAATTGCGTGGGGTCGGTGAATGCTGCCTTCGATATCTTCGCCACGCCGGCGATCCCGGGTTCTGGGCAGTTGGAATGGTAGAACAGCACGAGGTCGCCCACGGCGGCGGCCCGCATGAAATTACGGGCTTGGTAGTTACGCACGCCCGTCCACGGCTCAGTCCTACGGGTGCGGAGTTGTTCGAACGAAAACTCATCGGGTTCGGATTTCATCAACCAATAGCGCATGCGAGCACGGTGGTGGTCCACCGGTTTTTGACAAGCGTCTTGGCGACCTAAACCTTGCCCTGCGGCCACGGGGTGCCCTAATAACCTTATGCGCCTGTTGGATTCCCATTGCCATCCGATCACCGCGGTCCGCGCGGGGACGCTCGGGCCTTGGCTGGAGCAGGTGAAGGCCGCCGGGGTCGAAGGCGTCGTCGCGATTGGGACCGACCTCGATGACTGGTCCGACTACCGTCGGTTGACCCACGACCATCCTAACTTTTTCCGGCATACCGTCGGGCTGCACCCCTGCCATGTGACCGAAGGCTGGGAAGATACCGTCACGGCGTTATCACCATTCTTCGCCGACACGGTGGCGCCTGCCGCGTTGGGCGAGATTGGCTTAGACTACTTTCGACTCCCCGCCGACGCCGCCGAGGCAGCGCAGGTCAAGGCTTGGCAACAGCTGGCCTTCCGCCGGCAATTGGCGTTAGCCTATCAGTTCGATTGCCCCGTCGTCATTCATTCGCGTCACGCCTTCGCAGATTCCGTTCAACTCATCGACGAGAGCGGCGTCGATTGGCGTAAGGTTGTCTTCCACTGTTTCGTCGAAGGGCCGGACGCCGTTCGTGAGGTCAATCGACGCGGCGGTCGCGCGTCCTTTACGGGCATTATTACTTACAAGAACGCGGACGAAATCCGCGCGGCGCTCAAGGCCCAAGGTCTGGCCCGCTTGATGTTGGAAACGGATGCGCCCTATCTGGCCCCGCTCTCCGTGCGGGGTAAAGAGAACACGCCCGCCTATCTGCCGGAGATTGCCGCCCAAGCCGCGGAGATCCTGGGCTTACCTGTCGATGAGGTCGCCGAAGTAGCGACGCGGAATGCTCGTCAATTCTTTGGTTTCTGAGCAGCCCAGCGTGACACAGGAATGTCACCGAATTGACGTGTTAAGCGCTCGTTCGTCATTTATGATGCGGACCGATGATAAAGGCACGACATGGGGCAAATGTGGCAGATCTTCGCACAGCGCTAGGTCCTTTGGGCTGGGCGGCCCCGCTTTTGGATCGCTTCTTTAAGGCCCGCGAATTCGACGAGTTCTTAGCGAGAATCATGGCTGCGGGTCGGCCGGACTTCTTTGCCAGTGCTAAAGTCGAGGGGCAGTTGTCGTCCTCTTGGGACGATGGCTGTTTGGCGCGTATCCCCCGCCAAGGTCCGGTGGTCGTGGTGGCCAATCATCCCCACGGCCTGGCCGATGGGATTGTGGCGATGGATTTCCTCCTGCGGGCTCGGCCGGATGCCTTGGTGGTCGGAAATAAATGGTTGGCACAGATTCCGGGCATCCGTCCTTGGTTGATTGAAGTGAATCCCTTCGACCCGGACCAAGCTGATCTGGGGAACCTAGCGGGCACCCGGCGAATCCTCAGTCATCTCAAGGCCGGTGGGTGTATCCTGACGTTTCCCGCGGGCGAGGTATCTAATCTATCTTTAAAGCACCGTGCCGTCCGTGATCCAGTCTGGTCACCGCAAGTCGTGCGCCTGGCCCGGCGGGCCAATGCCTCCATCGTACCGCTGCATATTTCGGGCGGAAACTCGCGGCTCTTCTATTCCTTGGGCCTGCTCCATCCCAAGGCACGTACCCTGATGTTATTGCGAGAGTTTCTTTCGCACCGTGGTAAGGTTATCCACCTCCGGACCGCCAAGGCCGTGCCCGCAACGCAGCTCACCGATCACCCGGACGATGAGGAAGCGACTAGTTTAATGCGCTTGCGTTGCGAGTTGTTATCCAATCGGGAGTTAGCGGGCAAAGTTGCGGAAAGAAAAAAGCAGACGGAGACCTGGGCTCCGTTAATTGCTCCGATTAAGCCAGCCTTGCTACGGGCGGAACTGGAGAGCCTGCCACCGGAAGACTGCTTGCTGACCAGTGGATATTTCAAGGTCTATCGCTTCCTGGGTTCGGAACTTCCGCATACCTTGCGTGAAATCGGTCGCTTGCGCGAACTCACTTTCCGTTCTGTCTCCGAGGGTTCGGGGAATGAGTGCGACCTCGACCCCTTTGATGCTTGGTACGACCAACTCATTCTCTGGGACGATCAGACGAGCCAGATTGTCGGCGGTTACCGTCTTGGTCCCACGGACCGTATCCTGCCGCTGAAGGGGAAGCACGGCATGTATACCTCGACGCTCTTTGACTTCAAAGGCGACTTTTTCCGTCGGATGGACCCCGCCTTGGAGATGGGTCGCTCCTTCATCCGCGCGGAGTATCAGCGTAAGCCGACGAGCCTGCCACTGCTGTGGCGCGGCATCGGTCGCTATGTCGCCCGTTTCCCCCAGTATCACCTCTTGTTCGGGCCAGTGAGCATCAACCCAGAGTACGGCCAAGCCTCGAAGCAGCTCATCCTTTCATACCTGCAGAATAACCGTTCGGCGGACGACTTGGCACCCTTGGTGCGCGGCAAGAACCCGCCGCGAGCGATGAGTTTGCACGCCGACGACCTCGAGGTTCTCCAAAAAAGCGCCTTCGATTTAGAGCACGTGTCCGGCTTAGTGAGCGATCTCGAGCCTGATGCGAAATCGCTGCCTGTTTTACTGAAGCACTACCTCAAACTTAATGGTCGCCTCATTGCCTTTAACGTCGACGAGAGTTTTGGCGGATGCCTCGATGGACTCATCGTGGTCGACCTAACGAAGACCGACTCCAAACTACTTGCCGCCTACATGGGGGACGAGGGTGCCAAGGCTTTCTTGGATTACCACGATTGCGACCCCACTCAGGCGTGAGGCAACAAAAAGGGCAGGCCGTGCGGCCTGCCCTGATCGGTCTCTGTTCGGTTGCTTAGGCCTTCGCCAGCGCCTGCTCGAGGTCAGCGATGATATCTTCGATATCTTCGATGCCCACGGAAAGACGGACGTAGTCGTCGGTCACCCCTGCTGCCGCGCGTTCTTCTGCGGAGAGCTGGGAGTGCGTCGTGGAAGCTGGGTGAATCGCGAGCGAGCGGGCATCACCAATGTTGGCGACGTGGCTATGCAGCTGAAGCGCGTTGATAAACTTGCTACCACCTTCGTGGCCGGATTTCACGCCGAAGCCGACGAGCGCACCGAAGCCGTTGGTCAGGTACTTCTTGGCGAGGTCATGGTACTTCGAAGACTTCAGGCCAGGGTAGTTGACCCATTTCACCTTCGGGTGCGCTTCGAGGTACTGGGCGACCTTCATCGCGTTGGAGCAATGGCGTTCCATGCGGAGGTGCAGCGTCTCGAGGCCCTGGATCAGTAAGAAGGCGTTGAACGGTGAGAGGCAGCTGCCGACGTCGCGGAGGAACTGCAGGCGCATCTTCATGATGAACGCGATGTTGGCGCCGCCAGCCGGCGGGAAGGCCTTGAAGGCTTCCCAGTGCGGTAGGCC
>CAITUF010000163.1 GCA_903895475.1 uncultured Opitutia bacterium
AAGTCGAGCGAACCGAGGATAGAGGCGATGTCGGTGAGGTAGTTGCCCGGGACAATCGCGGGCAGGATCGAGAGCGAGACGAAGCTCGGGCCACGAATGCGCAGGCGGTAAGGGACGCCGCCGCCGTTGGAGACGACGTAGAAGCCCAAGGCACCCTTCGGGTTCTCGGCTTCAAAGTAGACTTCACCAGCCGGAATCTGCGGACCCTCGGTGACGATCATGAAGTTCTGGATGAGCTCTTCCATCTTCGTCATGATTTTAGCCTTCGGCGGGAGGAAAATCTTCTTCGCGTCCTCGGCGTACCACGCGCCCCCTGGCATAGACTTGCAGGCTTGGCGGAGGATGCGGACGGACTGGCGGACCTCTTCCATGCGGACGAGGTAACGGTCGAAGCAGTCGCCCTTGGTGCCCACGGGTACATCGAAGTCATACTTCTCGTAGCCCGAGTAAGGCTTGTCTTTACGGAGGTCGAAGCCGACGCCGGAGGCGCGGAGATTCGGGCCGGTGAGGCCGTAGGCGAGGGCGAGTTCCTTGGAAATCGGCGCAACCCCTTCGGTGCGCTCGAGGAAGATGCCGTTACGCGTCAGGAGCTTATCCACGTCGTCGATGACCTTGAGGACGCCGTCGCAGAAGACTTCGACCTTCTTGAGCCAGCCTTCGGGGAGATCGCGGGTGAGACCGCCAATGCGCGTGTAGCTGGTTGTGAAACGGGCGCCGGTGAGCTCTTCAAAGAGCGTGTAGAGTTTTTCGCGCTCATTGAACGTATACATGAACACCGTCCATGCACCCGTATCCATGGCGTAGACCCCGAGGCCGAGTAAGTGAGACGAAATGCGGGCCATCTCGCAGCAGACGACGCGAATCGCCTCGCAGCGTTCAGGCATCTTGAGGCCCGCGAGCTTTTCGACGGCGATGGCGTAAGCGACGTTATTGGCGAGCGGTGCGAGGTAGTCCAAGCGGTCCGTGTACGGCACGAACTGGTTGTACGTCATGTTCTCAGCAATCTTTTCGTCGCCGCGGTGCAGGTAGCCGATGACCGGGTCGCACTTCACAACCGTGTCGCCGTCGAGCTCGAGGCTCAAGCGGAGCACGCCGTGCGTGGCAGGGTGCGATGGCCCCATGTTCAGGGTCATGTTCTCGCCGCGAAGTTCTTCGGCGCGGGCGGCGATATCGCCGAGGGAAATTTCCTTAGTAGTCTTCACGTCGAAAAGGGCTTAGGCCTTGGGCTTCTCCTCGTTCCAGGATTGGTCGAGTGCGCTGGGTTCGCCTTCCGACAACTTGCCGCCCGGCGAGACGAACGGTCCGCCCATCATTGGCGCGGGTTCGACGGTTTGTCCGGTGACTTCCGCGACATCCGCGGCAGGGAGGGGGACCTCAATGCCAGCGAGGGGGAACTCCTTGCGGAGCGGGTGGTAAGGATACGCGTCCCACATTAGAATGCGGCGCGGGTCAGGATGGCCGTCGAAGCGGATGCCGAACATGTCGAACGCTTCGCGCTCGTGCCAGTTAGCGCCGGGGTGGAGGGACGACACGCTCGGGACGGTGTCATTGACGGCGCCGACGTGCAGGCGGACGTATTCCTTATGCGTCGTGCTGAGTAGGTGAATCACCACGCCGAAGCGGGGCGTGCGGTCCTTCCAGTCGATGCCGCAGAGGTCAGCGAGGAGGTCAAAGCCTTGGGCGTCGCGGAGGAAGCGGACGGTTTCGAGAAGGTCTTCGCCGGCGACCTGGTAGGTCGGCATGTCCTGAGAAGGGAGGACCTGCGTACGCGGAAAACGGTCGGTCAGGACGGCGGCTTCCATGTTCAGCGGACGATCTTGGTTTCGACGGTACGGCCGCGGAAGGTGCGCTTAAGGGAGCCGCCTTCTTGGCGAATCTTTTCCTGCAGCAACATCATGCCGTCCAGCAACGCTTCGGGGCGGGGCGGGCAACCGGAAATATAAATGTCCACTGGGACAATATTATCGACGCCTTGGAGGGTCGCGTAGGAGCGGTACATACCGCCAGTCGAAGCGCAGGCGCCCATGGCGACGACCCACTTGGGCTCGGCCATCTGGTCGTAGATCCGGCGGACGACTTCCGCCATCTTGTAGGTGACCGTGCCGGCGACGATCATGCAGTCGGCTTGGCGCGGGGAGAAGCGCATGACTTCCATGCCGAAACGGGAAATATCGAAGCGGGAGCCGCCGGCGCCCATGAGCTCGATGGCGCAACAGGCTAGCCCCATCGGCATCGGCCAGACGGAGTTGCTGCGCACCCAGTTCACGACGGCATCGGCGCGGGTCACGATGACCTCGCCCTCTACCTTGCTGTTATAACCGAAATCAGATTTGACCATGGTCGTTTGCCGCAAGTTAGGACAGCCCCCCTTGGGAGCAAGACGGAAGGGCAAAAAGCACATTTTTAACCGAATTTCTCGGGGCGAGGTTTGACTTGGGACTTTTAACCAGCGGCCAAAGGGGTAGGGATAGTCTCACCCTCAATCATGCACCGCCTGGCCCTCATCCTTTTGGTCTGCTGCCTTGGTCTCTCGGCGGCCCCCACCCCCCTTCGCGTCCTAGTCTGGGACGAACGCCAGCCGGAGCAGAAAAAAGGCTACGCGGGTGCCTTCTTGGGCGACACCTTGGCCAAGCATCTCTCCGCCCAGCCCGGGCTATCCGTTAAGTCCGTCGGGATGGATGATCCGGACCAAGGTTTGGCGGACGCCACCTTGGCGGCGACGGATGTCGTGGTCTTCTGGTGCCATCAGCGGCCTTTGCAGCAAAACGACGCGCGCATGGAGGCCCTCGTCCAGCGGGTCGTGGCGGGTAAGACGGGGTTCATCGCTTTACACTCGGCTCACTGGGCGAAGCCCTTCGTGCGGTTGATGCAGGAACGCGCCAAGGCCGATGCCCTCGCCCAAGTGCCCGCGGCGGAACGCGCGACGGCTCAATGGACGTACCTTAATGATAAGCCCTATCGCGTGATGCCCAAGAAGGGCGCTGCCCCGACCCCGAACGTGCAAAAAGTTGGCGACGTCTGGCAGCTGACTTTGCCGCAATGCGTGTTCCCCACTTACCGGGCGGATGGCGCACCTTCCCACGTGACGACGCTCTTACCCGCGCACCCGATTGCGGCCGGCCTGCCGGCGAAGTGGGATATTCCGCAGACCGAAATGTACGGCGAGCCCTTCTGGGTACCGACGCCGGATAGCGTGATTTTTGAGGAAAAATGGGATAAAGGTGAGCATTTCCGCAGCGGTGCGCTGTGGAAAGTCGGCCAGGGCGACGTCTTTTATTTCCGTCCTGGGCATGAGACTTATCCGGTCTTCAAGCAGGCGGAGAACCTGCGCGTGCTCGAGAACGCGGTGCGCTGGATGGGCGCCGAGATCCGCCGCCGATGAGAAGTTTACTCGTCCTTTGCCTTTCGTTCGTCACGGCCTGGGCCGCTCCCGCCAGTCGCCCGCCGAACGTCCTCGTCATCCTCGTCGATGACCTCGGCTATTCGGACCTCGGTTGCTACGGCGGTGAAATCGCGACGCCCAACATCGATCGCTTGGCCGCGGGCGGGGTGCGTTTCGAAAAATCTTATAACTCCGCGCGGTGTTGTCCGACGCGCGCGTCGTTGCTGACCGGCCTCCATCCGCACGAGGCGGGCATTGGTGATTTCGTCCGCTCTAAGCCAACGCCGAATGCCGGTGAGGCCTATACGGGGCACCTCCTTGCTAGCAACCAGACGCTCCCCGAGCTCCTCGCTGCGCGGGGCTACAGTACTTGGATGGTCGGTAAGTGGCACATGGGTTCGCCGGGTCCGATGGAGCGCGGCTTCCAGCATTATTTCGGCTACAAGGATTTTGGCGCGCATTCGGAAGGGCAGTGGAACGCGGCCAAATACGTCCGTCTACCTGCCACCGTAAAGCCCGAGCTTAACTACGAGACCGGCCGTTTCTACGCCACCGACGTCTTTACCGACTACGCCTGCGAATTTCTGCGGCAGGCCCGGACTGATAAAGCTAAGCCGTGGTTTCTTTACTTGGCGCATTCGTCGCCGCA
>CAITUF010000164.1 GCA_903895475.1 uncultured Opitutia bacterium
CGCGTCCGGGGAAGTTATCGGCGAGGCGCCGGAATTCTTGTTCGAGCCAACTGTCGCCGCTGCCGAGTAATACGAACTGCAACCGACCCGCGCGCAGGAATTTGGGTAGAGCCTGTACCGCGAGATCGAGACCCTTTTGGTCCCAGAGGCGAGAGATGACTCCCACGAGCGGGGCTTGGGAGTCGTCCGCCAGCTTGAACTGTTTCTGGAGGTCTAGTTTACAGGCGCGTTTACCAGCGAGGTCATGCGCACTGAAGTTTTTCGCCAAGTGCTTATCCTTCTGCGCATCCCATTCGTCGAGGTCGACGCCGTTCAGGATGCCGTCGAGGTGGCCTTGCCGACGTAGGACGACGTCTTGCAGGCCGAACCCGAAGGCGGGTGTAAGGATTTCTTGGGCGTACGTTGCGCTAACGGTGATGATGCGGTTAGCGTGGAGGATGCCCCCCTTGAGAAAGTTCACGCCGCCGAGGCATTCGAGTTCCTCGGGTTTAAAGAGCCAATCGGGTAAGCGTAAGAAGGCCAGGATGCGACGGCTCAGGAGCCCTTGATGTTGCAGGTTGTGGATGGAAAGCACCGTTGCACAGCGACCGAGTGGCGAAGACTTTAGCGTCGTATTAAGGAGCACCGGGATCAGGCCCGTCGTCCAATCGTGGCAATGGATGACGTCGGGAATCCAGCCCAGCTGGAGGCACGCATCGAGGGCAGCGCGTCCGAAGAAGGCGGCTCGTTCGGCGGTATCTTCGCGGGCCGGGTAGATTTCACGGGCCCCGTAGTAATCGTCGTGTTCGATAAACCACACTTGCGCCGTCGGAGCGAGGTCAACCGATCGCACGCGGCAGGCGGCTTTGGCGGGGTCGCCGCCGACATCGACTTTAAGGGAGTTTAGTACAGTCCCCATCTGCTCACGTCCTGGAACGGAGCCGTAAAGCGGGGTAGCCACGCGGACCTCATGGCCGAGAGCGGCCAGGTTTTTCGCCAGGGCGGACGTAGCGTCCCCTAATCCGCCAGCCTTCGACCAAGGGGCGATTTCCGGCGTGATGTGGAGAATCTTCATGCGGGGGAGGCGGGCCTTCGGCCGAGACGGTTAAGCAAAGGAACGCAGGCGAGCAGTACCAAAAAGGCAAGCAACATGGCGGCGTTACCTGCGAAATCATGCACCGTGCCCAAGGAAGAAAAGCCGACGCTGCCTGGTTCGAGGCCGCTGTAATCACGGTCCAGCGAGCGTGAGCCGTGGTTCATCGCGTGGAAAGCCAGGTAGGTGTTGCGCCCGATGTTGAGGACGATGGCGGCAACGGCCGAGAGCCCAATCATCGCCATGCGTCGGACGAGCGAGCCGAGGAACTCGCCTTCGAGGAAGATGGCGCCGAGGAAAGCGCCCACGAACACGCAGGCGGAGAAGGACCGAATGCCAGAGCAGGCGTCCGCCACGCCGACGGCATCGTTGTTGGCGAAGATGATGGTATTGCCGCTGACCCGGATGGTGTGGCCGGTCGCACGCAGGATGCCAGAGACGAGCTCGGTGACGTTCGTCAGGAGTTCCCCTTTGATCTGGTTATCAATCAGGTAAAGGAATGGTCCCGAGATTAGCCAGACGCCGACGGGGAAGAGCATCAAGGCGACGGCGGCGACCCGGGCACGTCCAGTGGCTTCGGTCTGCTGCGGGCCTTGTACTGAGAGGAAAGTACAGCCAAGGGCCGTGCCCACGAAACCGAAGGCAATGGCCAGCGTGGGCACCACACCCGTACCCGTGATGGCCCGGGCGGCGGCACCCAGCGCAAAGGTCAACAGAGCTACAAAAGTCAGGGCAGCGATGACGCGTAGCAGCCAAGGTCGGGTGGCCGGACCTGGAGTCGAGCGGCTGCCTACGAGCCATGCGCGGAGGTCATCCCACCGCTCCCAGAGCACGTAGCCCGAGAAGACCGGTACAAGGTAGCCGAAGGTGTAGTCGTCCTTGGTGCTCCAGATGGCCCATTGGTCCCAAGCCGTGAAGCCTGCCATGCCCAGCAACATCCAACCAAAGCCGCGCGTGGTGGCGTCGAGCTGGGGTGCCGTCGCGCCCTGTGCTTCCGTGGACATCAGAACCGTGGCACGGCCGCCAGGAGGGTCTTGGTGTAGGCGTGTTGCGGGTTGCTAAGGATTTCGGAGGGCACGCCTTGTTCGACGATTTGTCCCTTGGACATGACGAGGATATGGTCGCTGACGTGCTCGACGACGGCGAGGTCGTGTGCGATAAAGAGGTACGTAAGTCCGAGTTTCTCCTGCAGGTCCTGGAGGAGGTTGACGACTTCAGCCTGAACGGAAACGTCTAGTGCCGAGACGGGTTCGTCGCAGATGATGAGTTCGGGTTGGACGGCGAGCGCTCGGGCGATGCCGATGCGCTGGCGTTGGCCGCCGGAGAATTCGTGCGGGTGGCGGCGGAGGTGTTCGGGTGGCAACTTGACGTCGCGGAGGAGCTCAGCACAGCGTTGCTCCCGCTCAGACTTCGACATGCCTGGGAAGTGAATCTCCAGCGGCTCCGAAAGAATCCCGAGCACGTCGGAGCGAGGGTTGAGCGAGTTATACGGGTCTTGGAAGATCATCTGGATCTTCTTCCGCCAAGGGAGGAAGTCCGCGTTACCCAGGCTGCCGATATCGGCGCCTTGGTAGAGAATCTGGCCAGACGTCAGCGGGGCGAGTTTGATGATGGCCTTGCCTGTGGTGCTTTTGCCGGAGCCGGATTCGCCGACGAGGCCAACGGTCTTACCTTGCGGAATAACGAAAGAGATACCGTCAACGGCCCGCTTGGGTTCGGCACTTTGGAAGAACCAGTTAGCCCGACCCGGGTAATGGACCGAAAGGTTACGGATTTCGAGGAGGGCAGAAGGGGCGGTACTCACGACTGGGAAAGTTCTTCGTTGAGGGTGGTCAGGCGGTGACGGCGTTGTCCGAGGCGCGGGATACAGGCAATGAGTCCCTTTGTGTAGGGGTCCGTCGGATGGTTCATCACATGTTCCGCGGTGCCGCTTTCGACTACGCGGCCGTGGCGCATGACCTGAACATGGTCGGCGAAGTTGGCGACGATGCCGAAGTTGTGCGTAATCAAAAGGATACTCATGCCGCGGTCCTTGCGGAGGCGTCCGAGCAGGTCCATGATCTCTTTCTGAATCGTGACGTCGAGAGCCGTGGTCGGCTCATCGGCGATGAGGATGCGCGGGTTGCAAGCCAAGGCCATGGCAATCATGGCACGCTGTTGCATCCCGCCGGATAGCTCGTGCGGGTACTGGTTGGCGACTTTGCGCGGGTCGTTGATGTGCACCTCTTCGAGGGCCTTGATCACGGCCGCGTCGACGTCGGTGATACTATGGTCGTGGATGCGGACGGCTTCACCGATCTGAAAGACAATTGTGTAGACGGGATTCAGTGAAGTGCCTGGGTCCTGGAAGACGTAGGCAATTTCCTTACCGCGGACCTTAGAAATTTCGGTTTCGTCCAGCGCGAGGAGGTCTCGGCCATCGAGCCAGGCTTTTCCGGTGATGGTGCAAGTCGGTTCGCCGGGTAGGAGGAGGGTGAGGGCCAAGGCCGACACCGACTTACCCGAACCAGATTCGCCCACGACAGCGAGGACTTCACCTTGGCGGAGTTCAAAGCTTACGTTGGCCGAGGCCATGGTCTCCTTACCGCTGGAGCGGAAGGTGACCCCGAGGTCCTGGACTTTCAGGAGGGGAGCGGCGGACATGGGCGTGACGTTAGGCTTTCGGGGTGGGGAGGGGAAGGAAGAACCGCGGTCAGTTCACTCGGTACTTGTCATGCACCACGGACTTCGGCTCCCCGCGTTTTTGGCCAGCACGGAAGGCGGCCAGTGATTTTTCACGCTCTGCGGGGTCGAGCCAGTAAAGCCCATAGGTCAAGGGTTCATCGCCACCACGGACGTCGAAGGACTCGGGGAATTTCACCCAGTTCCAGTGACCAACACGGTAGCCCGGTACCCGCCAGCCGGGAATGAAGTCAGCGTCCTCGTGCATGATGTTCTGGATGCGGAAGGAAAGCCGGACCATGTCATCCTCCTTCGTGGCCACGCGGAATTCGTCGATGAGCTTGGAGAGCTCGGGGTTATCGATGCCCGTGATATTGTTCGTCTGACGTTTGGGCACGCGGCGACCGTCCGGGAGCTTTTCGAGTGCGTTGTCGGAGTGGTGCGACTCCCAGAAAGCAGGGACGCGGCTGGAGACGCTCCATGCCCAGAAGCAGATCTCATGGTTCTTCTCCATGACTTTCCGGTACATGGTGGTGTGTTCAAGGGTCTCTGGGATATACTCCACGCCGCAACGGCGGGCGGATTCGATGAGCGTTGCCAGCATCTTGCGTCGGTCGGTGGTGTCGAAGGTTAGGCGGAAGGAGAGACGTCGCCCTGCCGCATTCGTGAGGATGCCATCGGACCCAACGGTCGTGTAGCCAGCCTGAGCGAAGGCGGCGCGGGCGAGTTCGGGCGAATAGCGACGGGCGCGAATGGAGGGATCGGTGTATTGGCCGAGGCCTTCGCTAAACTGGTTCAGGCGCTCGAAGTCCCCGCGGTAGAAGCCATCGATGACCCGTTGGAAGTCGGTGGCATGCTGCAGCCCGACGCGCACGTTGCGATCATCGAGGCCGGGCTTCTGGGTGTTGATGTAGAGGCCATAGGGTGGCCGCGGGATGTCGTTGTAGAACTGAACCTTCGTTAGGTAGCCGAGTTGGTAGGCCGGCTTCTCGTTCGCACCATACCAGAAGCGCGGTAGGCCAATGAGCATGAAGTCGAGCTCGCCCGCCATCAGCGATTCGTATGCATTGTCCATCTCGCGGATGACCAGGTGTTGAATCGCATCTGGGTTGAAGCGATAGCGGTAGAAGCGCCGTTCTTCGGCCCACCATCGCGGCACGCGTTGGAGCGTAATGGATTGATTCCGGCGAAAGCCATCGGCGGGTACGTAATACGCGCCGGTCGTTGGCTGTTGGCGGTCGTTGTAGCGCTTGAGGTAGTCGGGGCCGAAGTCCTTGAAGAACTCGCGGGGAGTTGGGCGTAGGTCACCTAGCCACTCCAGTTGGCGGGGGCGGAGGCGGGGAGCATGGACGGCGATGGTGTGGTCATCGTAGCGCGTGATGCCGCCAAACTCTTTGGTGTAGAAGTCCGCATACCACTCGGCATCGGCCCAGGGTGAGCGGAAGAAATAGAAGGAGTAGAAGAAGTCATCGGCCGTCACGGGTTGGCCGTCGGTAAAGCGGGCATTCGGATCGAGTTTGAAGTACGCCGTGAGGCCATCCTTCGAGAGCGCCCAGCGTAGGGCTAGACCCGGGATGGGCTCGTCGGTATTGGGGTGCGAGGCTAAGAGGCCGAGATCGTTATTCTCGTAGAGGTCGGCGCGGAAGCCGTTGTTCGCATTGGCACCGACGCGCCGCAGGGTCGGCGGCGTGGTGATAACCATTTGATGCAGCGTGCCCCCACGGATGGCGCGCGGGTCGGCGAACTCCTGCTGCTCGGCGCCGTCTTTCCAGTCGAGGTCCTTCGGGAGGTCACTCGCTTGGGCGAAGTGGAAGAATTC
>CAITUF010000165.1 GCA_903895475.1 uncultured Opitutia bacterium
CGCCGCGGGTCTCAACGCTGAAGAGTTTAGCGCCATGATCGACTACCTTGCCTCCCTCAAGGCGATCGGCGGTTAAGCGGGCTAATCGAGGTTTACACAAGGGCGCCTCCGGGCGCCCTTTCTGTTTTAGGGGATAGGGGATGGGGGTTAGGGGATAGGGAGCCAAGAGGGGATAGCGGTTAGCGGGTAGGGGATGGCCGGATATTGGCCCCTCTGTTTTCCCAACCCCCAACCCCCTACTTTCCCTATCCCCACGGCTGCCCAGCGGGTGCCTTATGACGTATCTTCCTATCAGGATATTTAGATGCTCACTTGCCTTCAGGCCGATTCCCCTTTTGTTTCCCTGACCTTATGGCACGCGCTGCTTCCTTCACGTTCTCCTCCGAATCCGTCGGTGAGGGTCACCCCGATATGGTGGCTGACTCGATCTCCGAGTCCGTCCTCGACGCCTGCTTCGCGCAGGACCGTTTCTCCCGCGTCGCTTGCGAGACCTTGGTCAAGAGTGACCATGTCGTCATCGCTGGCGAACTCACCACCAAGGCCAAGGTCAACTTCGAGGAAGTGGTTCGCGCCGCTATCCGCGAGATTGGCTACGTGAACGACGACGACGTCTTCCACGCCGATAAGATTTTCTTCACCAACCTGCTCACGAAGCAGTCGCCCGATATCGCCCAGGGCGTGGATGCGCGTAAGGCTGAAGGTAAGAAGCACGCCCAGATGGGTGCGGGCGACCAAGGTATCATGTTTGGCTACGCGACGACCGAGACGCCTGAGCTCATGCCAGCGCCGGTCATGTTCGCCCACCGCCTCAATCGCGAACTCGCCCGCCTGCGTAAGTCCGGCGCCAAGGGCACCGAGTGGCTTCGCCCCGATTGCAAATCGCAGGTCGCCGTCCGCTACGAAGATGGTCGCCCCGTCGCCATCGAGAACGTCGTTATTTCGACGCAGCACACGGCCGACGTGTCGCACCGCCAGATTGAAAAGTTCTGTATCGAGCAGGTCATTCAGAAGGTCCTCCCGAAGGCCCTCGTCGGCAAGAAGACAGAATACCTTATCAACCCCACGGGTCGCTTCGTGGTGGGTGGACCCCAGGGCGATTGCGGCCTGACAGGTCGTAAAATCATCGTCGACTCCTACGGCGTCATGGGCCGTCACGGTGGCGGCGCTTTCTCGGGCAAGGACCCGACCAAGGTCGACCGTTCGGCGGCCTACATGGCCCGCTGGGTCGCTAAGCACATTGTCGCCGCGGGTGCCGCTGAACGCTGCGAACTCCAGTTCGCCTACGCCATTGGCCACCCGGAGCCGACCAGCCTGCACCTCGACACCTTCGGCACAGGGACGTTGTCTGACGCCCAAATTCTCGCCGCGGTGCAGAAGGTCTTCCGCTTCAACCCGGCCGAGATTATCCGTCAGCTCGATCTCCGTCGTCCGATCTACCGCGCGTCGACCCACTACGGCCACTTCGGTAAGCAGGGCTTGCCCTGGGAAACGACCACGAAGCTCCCCGCTTTCCTTAAGGCCCTCCACGCCTAATTTCTAATCCCTAACTCCATGTACTCCCCCAATGCCCGCGCGTCCAAGAAGGGCGCCGATTTCAAAGTTGCCGACCTCAGCCTCGCTGAATGGGGTCGCAAGGAACTCCAAGTCGCCGAGCACGAAATGCCCGGCCTCATGGCCCTGCGCGCTAAGTACGGCAAGAAGCAGCCGCTCAAGGGCGTGCGTATCGCCGGCTCGTTGCACATGACCATCCAGACGGCCGTGCTCATCGAGACTCTTGCCGATCTCGGCGCCGATGTGCGCTGGGCCTCTTGCAATATCTTCTCCACGCAGGATCACGC
This sequence comes from uncultured Opitutia bacterium, assembly GCA_903895475.1. Classification (GTDB taxonomy): domain Bacteria; phylum Verrucomicrobiota; class Verrucomicrobiia; order Opitutales; family UBA953; genus UBA953. The sequence goes on from CAITUF010000165.1 coordinate 1,839, forward strand.
GGCGGCGGCGATTGCCAAGGCCGGCGTGCCGGTCTTCGCCTGGAA
>CAITUF010000166.1 GCA_903895475.1 uncultured Opitutia bacterium
AGGGGTGGACGGAGAGGGACTCGAACCCACGACATTCTGCGTGTAAAGCAGACGCTCTAACCAACTGAGCTATCCATCCGATGGAGGGTTGGGTATAGGGAAGCCCCCCGCCTTTTGTCCACTATGAAAACCGCCCCCGATGCTTGCCCATGGGGGCCGAAAGCCTTCATAATCGGGTACATGGACCCCGTCCGCATCCAACGTATCCGCCAGGCCCTCGAGGCCCTGACTTCTCCGGGGGTCGGGAAAGAGGCCCTTTTGGAGTCATTAAAGGTGCTAGATAGCGAGGTTTCGCTGGCTAATTCTGGGCTGCCCGGCGACCTAGACCATTACCTGCGGCGTCGTTCCTATGAGAAGGCCTTGGCCTATTTAAACGGTGGCACTCCGGGGGCCGGCACCTGCGGACGCGGCGCATGAACGAGAACCCCTTTGAGAAGCTCGACTCGTCGGGCTTGCCGCCGGGACCTCCACCCAAGCCCGTCGTGCCCGCCGCTAAGGCCAAACCGAAGTTAGGGAAAATTATCCTGCAATATGAGCGCACCGGGCGCGGGGGTAAAGAAGTGACCGTCCTCAAGGGGCTCTGGTTGGAGTCCCAGGAAAATCGGATGCGCGAGGCGTTGCTGAAGGAGATGAAACGCGCGCTCGGCACCGGCGGTGCCCTCGAGGCCCGCGAGATTGTCCTGCAAGGCGATCGTCGCGAGACGGCCAAGGCTTGGCTCCTCAAGGACGGTTTCACGACCAACCTGTGAGTCCGAAAACCGCTCGCCTCCGCCGTCTCGGCGGGTAGGGTAGGGCTGTGTCCGCCGCCCAGCCCAACTTGATTGACCTAACGGGTGCGCATGCGCCCGTCGCCGAGGTCTGCGCTTTACTGCGCGCGGCGGGCGGTCGGCCCTTACTCGTGGGCGGCTGCGTGCGCGATGCCCTCTTGGGTCTGCCCATCGGCGAAATCGATATCGAGGTCTATGGCCTCGGTACGCGCCAAGTGGAGGCCGCTTTACGCCGTCGCTTTGGTATTGTGACGGTGGGAGCCGCTTTCGGCGTAACCAAAGTAAAAGATCACCCGATCGACGTCTCCGTTCCGCGCCGCGAGAATCGGACCGGGGTTAGGCACACGGATTTCGACGTCCAGGCCGACCCAACGATGACGCCGAAGGATGCGGCCGAACGGCGCGATTTCACGGCGAATGCCATCCTCTGGGACCCAGCGACGGGCGAGTTAATTGACCCGTGGGGCGGCGTGGCCGACCTGCAGCAGAAAGTGTTCCGTCACGTCTCCGCGAAGTTTTCCGAAGACCCGCTGCGGGTCCTGCGGGCGATGCAGTTTGCAGCTCGCTTTGGCTTCGCCGTCGCGCCCGAAACAATCGAATTATGCCGCGGCCTAAAGCAGGAGGGCCTCCCGCCCGAACGCTTGATGGAGGAGTGGAAGAAGCTCCTGCTGCGCGGTCGCCAGCCGTCGCTCGGACTAAAGTTCCTTCAGGATTGTGGCTGGCTTCGTTTCTATCCGGGACTGCAGGCCACCGTCGATGTGCCGCAGGATCCCGCCTGGCATCCCGAAGGCTGCGTGTGGACGCATACTTACCTGTGCTTGGATGCTTTCGCCGCTGAGCGCACCGGCAATGACGAGGAAGACCTCATCGTCGGCTTGGCCGTGCTCCTCCATGACTTGGGTAAAGCGACGACGACCAAGAAGGAAGCAGACGATCGCTGGCATGCCTACGGCCATGAGGCCGCCAGTGTCCCACTCGCCGAAGCCTTCCTCGCCCAGCTCACCCGCGAAGTAAAATTAATCGAGGCCGTGCTACCGCTTGTGCGCTGGCACGCCCAGCCGCACGAACTCCACAAGGCGCAGGCCGGCGAGGGCGCCGTTCGCCGTTTGGCGAATAAAGTTGGACGGATCGACCGCCTCGTCCGCGTCGATTCCGCTGACCGAAAGGGCCGCAACCAGGAATGGCGTCATGAGCCTTCGCCGCAAGGCGTGTGGCTGCTGGCGATGGCCGCTCAGCTCAATATTCAGGACTCGATGCCCAAACGCATCCTCCTGGGGCGACACCTCATCGCTTCTGGGTATAAGCCTGCCGGATGGTTCTCCGAAGTGCTCGATGAGGCCTTTGAGGCTCAAATGGATGGGGTGTTCACCGACGAGGCTAGCGGCCTCGTCTGGCTTCAGGAACGCATGGCCCGCCGCGCTGTCTAACGCTTTATGGCAAATCCCACGCAAGGTCTTCCCGCGCTGCTGACGGCCCAACCCGATTGGAATGCCGTGCTCGCCCAGGTACTCCAGAACTTCGGCTGCGTCACGGGGACGATTCACCGCACGGATTCCACGACGGGTCTGCTGACGTTGATTGCGCATCAAGGCATTCCCCCACAGGTCCTGCCGATGCTGTTGCCCAAGATCGACAACATCCCATTCGGTAAGGGCATCGCCGGCTGTGCGGCCCAGCGCAAGGAAGCGGTCCAACTATGTAACCTACAGGAAGACCTTGGTGGCGTGGCGAAGCCGGATGCGCGTAAGACCAATGTTCAAGGTGCCCTCGCCGTGCCGATTGTCACTCCCGAGGGGAAAGTGGTCGGCGTCCTCGGCATCGGAAAGATGTCTCCCTACGAGTTTTCTGAAACGGAATCTGCGGCGCTGTCCGCCTGTGCGGCCTTGCTGCCAGCGTCTTTGGCCTAGGTGTAACGCCTTAGTTTTATTTAGGTAATAGACACCACTATAACGCGGTGGACGCTTGGGCAATGGTTCCAAGGCTTGGCGAGTATGAAACCGTTCATCTTGTTGTTATTATCTGTCGTTCTCGCTCGGGCCGAACTTCTCCGTGGGCAAGTGGAGCTGGCTGGCCTCAAAGGAGCTATCACGGCGAAGTCGACCTTTGATCAAGTCATCCGTCCCCTCACGGCCGGGGACGCCATTCGTGAGGATGACGAACTCGCGACCCCTAGCGATGGGGCGGCTGAGCTCATGTTTTCTAACGGCGTCAAGGTGCTCGTGGCGCCGGGTACCAAGCTGCGTCTATCCATGTTTCGTCAGGTCAAGATGCCGCTCCCTGGTCAGCGTCGTGAGGCCGGTGAACTTCCCAACGATGGCTCGTTGGTCGACTTGGTGCTCGGTGCAGGGCGTGTGACGGTCGTTTGTCCACCGCTCCAAGCCCGTTCGCAGGTTTCGGTACGCACGCCGCAGGGTCGCTCCGATTTACGTCGTGAGGGCGTGTATGAATTGAGCTTCGAACTTGCCTCTAGTGGAGAGTTGGTGGCGCAGACCTTGGTCTTGGCCGGGGCCTTAAAGTTCACGCCGGTTGGCAAGGGTAAGCCACTCAGCGTGGAGGCAAATAATAAGCTCTTGATTACTTCCGATTTAGCTACGCCAGCCCAAGTCGTGTTGGAGAAACTTAAGATGGAAACCGGAGAGGTGGAAGTCCGCCTCAAGAGCGTAGTCTTCGATCCGTCGACGGATACTTTTCCGACATTAGCCCCTAAGGCGTTACCCATCGCTCCGCCCGCCCCCAGTGCCGGCGCATCGTTTACGAATCAGCCTGCGCCGGCTCCATCCGAACAGGTCATGCAAAAAGTGACCCAGGAGATTCTCGGTCGTCAGGCTCAGACGAACCCGTCGCCGACGGGTGGCTGATTTCAGACTGGCTGGATGGCCTGTCCAGTGGGCGAAGCCTTACAGCGCAGCAGGCCAGTTGGCTCGCCTTCATAGACGAGCTCGCCGCCCTTCGCGCCACCGACTGGTCCCAGTTCGAGGACCCAGTCGGCGGCCATGATGACGTCCGCGTGGTGTTCGATGACGATGAGGGTCGCCCCAGCGTCACGCAGACGCTCGAGGAGCTTTAAGAGTTTGGCGATATCGTCCCAGTGGAGTCCGGTCGTGGGTTCATCCAAGACGTAGAGGCGTCCCGAGTGATCGCGTCGGGAGAGTTCCGAGGCCAACTTTAAGCGCTGCGCTTCGCCGCCAGAGAGCGTGTTGGCGGCTTGCCCGAGCTTGAGGTAGCCGAGCCCGACTTCTTCCAAGGTACGGAGCTTTTCGGCTAAACGGGGCTGGGCTTTAAAGATTTCGACCGCCTCGGTGACGGTCAGGTGCAGGGCCTCTGCGATGCTCAATCCTTTGAAGCGTACTTCGAGCGTTTCGCGGTTAAAGCGTCGTCCCGCACAGCTCGGGCAATCGACGAACGTTTCGCCGAGGAACTGCATGTCGAGCGCCACCGACCCTTCGCCCGCGCAGGTTTCGCACCGTCCGCCCCGCACGTTGAAGCTGAAGCGCCCGGGGCCATAACCACGGACCTTCGCCAGCGGGAGAGCTGACCAGAGGTCGCGCAGTAGGTCCATAATACCCGTGAAGGTCGCTGGGTTGGAGCGCGGGCTGCGACCAATGGGCTCCTGGTCGACGGACGTGAAGGCCACAATCTTTTCGAGGCCTTCGATGCCGGCGTGTCTCCCCGGCACCAGCTTCGCGCCATTGATTTTGCGCGCGGCCACGGCCGAAAGAATGTCGATGGCCAAAGTGCTTTTACCCGAACCCGAGACGCCGCAGACCGCCGTGAGGTTGCCAATCGGGAAACGTGCCGTGACGTCCTTCAGGTTATTCTCTGTCGCGCCCTTGATGACGAGGTTGGTCTTGCTGACCGGCTTCTTCTTGATGAGTCCGGCCAACGTGGCCCGGCCAGAGAGATAAGCACCGGTCCGCGACGTGGCGTGTTGGCGGCAGGCGTCGGGTGTGCCGGTGAAGATGACTTGGCCGCCTTGCACGCCCGCGCCCGGGCCCATCTCGACCAGATGATCGGCGGCGAGCATCATGTCTCGGTCGTGCTCAACGACGACGAGCGTGTTGCCGAGGTCGCGGAGGCTCTTAAGCGAGCCAATGAGTCGTCCGTGGTCGGACGGATGCAGCCCGATGCTCGGTTCGTCTAAAACGTACGTGACGCCGACGAGCCCGAGCCCGAGTTGGGTAGCCAGGCGGACACGCTGCGCTTCGCCGCCGGAGAGCGAGCCGACCTCACGGTCGAGCGTCAGGTAAGTTAGCCCAGCTTCGTTTAGGAAACGGAGTCGTTGCTCCAAGCCGCGGCGGGCTTCTTCCGCTGGCATCACGGCAGGGTGGGTGGCCAAGGCTTTCGTAAAGGCTAACGCTTCCGGAATCGTGAGCGCCAAGAAGTCAGCCATATTGAGGCTAGCCAGCCGCAGGGAGAGTGCTGCGGGCGCGAGGCGTTTGCCTTGGCAAACGCTACAGGTTGAGCCCGCTTGAAAATGCAGGAGACGCTGACGGAGCGATTCACCCGTCGTAGTGCGGAAGGCCTGCTCGAGTTCAGCGAACATCCCAGTCCAGAAAGTATCGACGGGCTTACGGCCTTTTACTGGTGGGAGCAGGTAGGTGCGCTTGGGGTCGCCATGCAGTAGAATCGCGCGCGTGGTGGCGGGCAGGTCCTTCCACGGTTTCTTTAAGTCGAAAGGAATCTGCTCGGACAGCGCGCGGGTGATGGCGTTGCGGCGGAT
>CAITUF010000167.1 GCA_903895475.1 uncultured Opitutia bacterium
AGCCGCGGGGCTTTACGCTCCGTCGCGAGACCAAAAGTCTTCACCCAGCGCTCTTCCCAAGCTTTCTCCTCGTCGGTGCGGTCATCCGAGCGCGGAATGAGGTCGGCATCGAACACGAGTCGCGGTCGGTCCACTCCCTTGGTCCGATACTGTATGATGCCGTCCTCGAAGTCCGAGAAGATGACGATGGCGTCATACTGCTTCTGCTGGAGCATGACGTCGATCCACGCGCCGACGCCGCCGACGCGGAATTGGGCGTCTTTATTGCCCAGCATATTCCTGCCGCCGGGGCTGAGCTTGCTAGGGTCGTTGGCGGTGCCCTTGCGGCCGCCATTACGGTTGGCGACGATCTGCTCGACGGTCTCGACGAGGTATTTCTGATTAGGCTTACCGCCCACGACCTCGCCGTCCTGGTTCAGGTTGAAGATACCAAAATAGCGAAAGACGTCAGCGCTGGGGAACTGCTCTTTGATCTGTTTCTCGACCCCGGTGAGGTAGGGTTCCATCGACGGCGAGTTATCGAAGTAAACGGCGATGTTCGCGCCGCTGATCTTCATACCCATGACGGAACGACCCGTAAAATTCTTACCGCCCTTACCGATACCGACCGCGCCTCCGATACCACCGCCGGCCCCGCCCCCGAAACCCTTGGAGGAGGTAGCCATGGCTCCGAGGGCGACCCGGCTCAGGTCGGGCATGTCGGGCAGGGCGATCTGGGCGCTGGCACTCTTGGAGGTGATGCGGGTGGCGCTCTTGGTCACGCTCTTGGGCGCATTGGGCTTAGCCTTGGTCTTCTGCGCGATCGCCCGCTCGCCGCTGTTCCCTCCGCCCGCTCCCGTGGCGAAGGTATTGGGTTCTTTCTTCTGAATCACCGCGACGGACACCACCCAGACGGTGGCCACAAATAACAGCAGGCCATGGATCACCAATGAGGCGGCCAGGCCTTCGCCGCCAAAGCGGAAGATGCGGTGGCTGAAGAGGGACTTCTTGGGCTGTCCCTCAGGCTTTGGTTCCGGTGCCGGCTCCGGCGCAGCCGCGGCCACGGTCTCCGCCGGCGGGGGCGGAGGCGGCGGGGTCGTCGGCGCGCGGGGGCGCAGACGGGGCGGCTTGGGCGGGGTGGAATCCACGGGGGAAGGGCAATGAGTATATCATCTCACCTGTTAAGGAAAGGTTAAGCGACCAGACCCCATTCTCGGGTGGCGGGTGGCAGCCCCGGGTGGCAGGTGGCAGGAAGTTGCATCGGGTAGGGATGCGATGACATCGCATCCGCCTGTCTCTTTGTGTTCCCAGCCGCCAACCGCTTCCCCCTTGCGGCTTTGCCGCGCTGGGTAGGGTCGAGTATCCTTGCTAGACCGCGGCCGGCCAAGGATGGCCAGCCTACCTATGTCCCGAAATCTTTCCGCCACCCGCCACCCGGGGCTGCCACCCGCCACCCGAAACGCCGTTATCTCCCCGTGTCACCTTGTCCACGTGTCCCCTCCTCAGTTTTCACTTCGTTGAAAACTGAGGATGTCCCTCAATCCTCTTCTCCACTTCCGCCTGCTGCTCCGGCGTCAGTCCATCCGGGAATTTCTTCGAAGATCGGCGCCAGCGCTCGAGCCATTCTTGTCCGACCAACGGATAAGGGCAGGGGGTCGGGAAACCGGGGCTGAGCGCGACGATGGTATCTTTCTTGGATCCGGTACCTTCGCCGACGGCCACATAGAAACCTGAGTTGAGCAACGCGACGCGCATGGTCGTCGATGAGCAATAGGTGAAGAGCTGCGCGGACTTCTTAGGGTCGCAGTACGAGAAAAGCTTATCAAACGACTCGAGCTCCCAGGCATCGGGATTGGTCTTCTGGGAGAAGAAGTCGTAGTAGAGGATATCTGGCGCGGCGGACGCCTTGGAGGCCTCCTTCCAGAAGTCGCCGACATGCAGGTCCCAGCTGAGGCCGGGATACTGGCGCGACTGCCACGTGCCGCGCGCGAGCACGGCATCGGGACCGGAGTGACGGAGGTACTCGAAGCGGTTCTTGTGCGTCATGGCCAGCTTGAGCGAATCCATGTCGTTCTCGAAGCTGATGAC
>CAITUF010000168.1 GCA_903895475.1 uncultured Opitutia bacterium
CTTATTAGGTCGCGTGCGCAGGATGATGCCTTCCAGTAGCAACCAGCGCAACGTGGCCGGATAATCGATGACGCGGTCATCGTTCAGGAATTCACGCAGGTAATTACGCACGTCGGGCACGGAGGTGCTTTTCGGCGAACCAAGATTCAGCAGCAGGATACCTTTACGGGACCTGGGGGACGGAGGAAGAGAAATGCAGGGGAAGTCAAATGATAGGGGTAGCGGGGGGAGGGAAAGGGGGATGGGTAGGGGCAGCACCGCGTGCTGCCATAGGGAGTGAGAGGCGGTCGGCGGCTAGCGGTTGTGAAGATGCAGCAAGCGGAATAAGGTAGGGGCGCGACTCCGTCGCGTCCGTTCGCGGACGGACTTGGGGCTGCCCGAAGTGGCTTATCTCCTGAGAGGGCCATCGACGTTCGCGAACGCGAACGGGTAGGCCACGCTCGCCCAACCTACGTCTTCAAAAGTGATGCAACTAGGCGATCACGGCAGTGATCGCCCTACCTTGTTTCATGGGTCTACGCATCTCCCCAACCGCCATCCGCCAACCGCCACACACATTTCAACTTGCACGTTTGCACAGGCCTAGGGCCGATTTGCACGTTTGCACGGCATCTATCTACCCCATCCCCTATCCCCTATCCCCAATCCCCTCACTCCTTCGTCACTTCATCCACGACCGCCTGGAAGGTTTCAATGCGCGCGTCGGGGGTGATGCCGTGACCAAGGTTGAAGATGTGGCCCGGGTCACCGGCATTATCCTGCAGGATAGCGCGGACGGCCGCGGCGGCCGCGGCTGGCTCACCCGGCATGTACGTCGGGTCCAAGTTGCCCTGAAGGCAGATTGGACGGCCCGCGAGGGCCCGGACCTGCGAAAGCGGCATGGTCCAGTCAACGCCAAGGCAAGGGACGCCAGTGCGGGCCAAGGCCTCAGCCTGCGGGGACTTACCCTTGGCGTAAAGGATGACGGGGGCGGCCTTTGGGAGTCGCTCCAAGACGGCGCGAATGTAGCGCAGCGAGAACTCCTCGTAATCGGAGCCGTCCAAGGCACCGGCCCAGCTGTCGAAGATCTGAATGGCGTCGGCGCCGGCGGCGAACTGACGCGTGAGGTATTCGGCGACCGCGGTGGCCAGCGTCTCGAGGAGACGGTGCATCATCCGGGGGTTCGACTTCACCAAGGCCTTGGTCTTCGGGAAGTCTTCCGAGCCGCCGCCTTCGACGAGGTAACAGGCCAGCGTCCAAGGCGAACCAGCAAACCCTAAGAGGGCCTTGTTCATGCCCAGTTCCTTGCGGAGGAGGCGCAGGGCTTCGTAGACGTAATTAAGACGTTCCGCCGCGCCGTTCACGTCGAGCGTGGCGAGGTCGGCTTCCGTCGAGAGCGAACGCTCCATGGCGATGCCGCCTTCGTCGCGGAAACGGTAACCAACGCCGAGGGCTTCGGGGATGACGAGGATGTCGCTGAAGAGGATCGCCGCATCGAGCTTCGCGAAACGACGGAGCGGCTGCAGCGTCACCTCGACCGCGAGGTCGGGCGTGCGCACCATGGTCAGAAAGTCGGACTTCGCCTTCAGCGCGCGGTACTCAGGCAGGTAACGGCCAGCCTGACGCATGATCCAGACCGGCGGGCGGCCATGGGGCTGGCGTTGGAGGGCGGCGAGGAAGCGATCGCGGGAGTTCATCAAGACTCCTTCACCCAATCCTGTGGTTTCAGATAATGCGAGATTAGTTCTGCCTCCGGGGTCCCGGGGACGGGCTGGTGGCAGTAACGCCACTGCACGCGGGGCGGCAGGGACATCAAAATCGACTCGGTCCGGCCGCCAGACTGCAGGCCGAAGATGGTCCCACGGTCGAAGACGAGGTTGAATTCGACGTAGCGTCCGCGGCGGATCTCCTGCCACTCGACCTCCCGGTCCCCGTAGGGGGTCTGGGCGCGACGGCGGAGGATTTCGGCGTAAGCGGGGCCGTAGGCATCGCCGACCTTCTGCATGAGGGCGAAGGCCTGTTCGAAGCCACCCTCGGTGAAGTCATCGTAGAAGATGCCGCCGATACCGCGCGACTCGCCGCGGTGCTTGAGCAGGAAGTACTCGTCGCACCAGGCCTTGAACTTATCGTAGTTCGCGCCCGTGGCCGTCTTCGCGGCTTGGTGCCAGGAACGGGCGTCCTCTTCGAAGCCGTAATAAGGCGTCAGGTCGAAACCACCGCCCATCCACCAGACGGGATCGGGGCCGTCGGTGCAGAAGAAGCGCACGTTCATGTGCGACGTCGGGGCGTACGGGTTGAGCGGGTGATGGACGACCGACACGCCCATGGCGCGGAAGCCACGGCCCGCGAGTTCGGGGCGGCTATGCGTGGCAGACGGCGGGAGCTTGCTGCCGCGGACGTCCGAAAAAGCTACCCCGCCCTTTTCCATGACTGTGCCGCCGGAGATCACGCGCGTACGACCGCCACCGCCTTCAGCCCGGGTCCATTCGTCGGTGATGTACTTGGCCTTGCCGTCGACTTCCTCGATGAGACCGCAGAGGCGATCCTGCAGGCCGACCAGGTAGCTCCGGACGAGTTCGGGATTCATGATGAGAGCATTAGACAATTCGCCTACCACGGGTCAACGCCCCTCGCCCAGCGGGCCTGATTCACCACGGCTTCTAATCGACCTTATACCAAAAGGGCTTAGGTCCGTCCTTGAAGGAACCTCCGTAAAAGCACAGGGTTTGGGCCGATGCCCCCGGAAACCAAGATTCTGCTGATCGTCTGCCTCTTCGGGGGGCTGGCCTTGGCCGCACCGTGGATTGCCTGGAATCGGCTCAAGGCGCTCGAAGCTAAGTTCGGCCGCGTACTCCTCGTGCGCGGCATCAACGGTGAGCAAGCCGCCAAGATTATCCTCCTGCGCGGCGAGATCCCGCAGGTCGATGTCGACGAATCGCACATCCTCTTCGCGGATAACTATTCGCCGGGCGAACCCGCCATCAAACTCTCCAGTAAGATTTACCACGGCAAGCGCCTCTTCGACATCGCTCGCGCGGGGCGACTCGCTGGGCACGCGCTGCAACACCGCGACCGCAAACTCGGCAGTCTGGCTTCATGGGATGCCTTCATGGTCCTCTGGGGCAACGCCTGGCCGCTCTTGCTCGTCGCCTTGCTCGTGAGCCACGGCCGACCACTTATCACCATGGGCATCTTCACGCTCGTCGCCGGGACCGTCACCCTCGTGCACTTCCTCAAACACGCGCAGGTCCGCGACGCCGCCCGCCGGGCGCACCGAGCGCTCGCCGAAGCCAAGCTCCTCGACGGCCATCCCGAAGAAGAAATCGAAGCCGCCTTCCTCGTCACCCGCCTCGATCACCTCGCCCTCCCCTTCACGAAAACGTGGATGGGCGTGATGTTTAGGTAGGGGTTGGGGGAAGAACGTTAGCGACAGTGCAAAGGAGCAAATCGGCCGTTGGCCTGTGCAAACGTGCAAATAATAATAAGGGGACAGGTGGGCTGGAGTATGGTTGGCTAGGGGTTGTGACGCCGTGCGGCGGCGTGCTTTTCGAGGTAGGGTTGGCACTGCGTGCCAACCTGGCCGTCTCAGGCAGGGGCAAGGCAACTAGGTCAGCACGCAGTGCTGACCCTACCCAGATAACAATCGAACCCAAGGGGGACCGGAGACCGGGAAGTTAACAGCGGCCGCAACACAACCCCTTGTCCACGCGATAGCCTCTACATGGCTTTACCTGTGCACGTTTGCACCGATGCACCTTTACACTGCCTCTTACTCCACCCATCCCCTACCCCCACAATTTCACTTCACCGCATCACCACTCCGCACGCCATTCACCAAGCGGGATAGGCCCAAGGGGTTGGCGTTCTGGAGTTCGACCGGCAAAGCGGCGTCAGGATGGTTCTGGTAGCAGACGAGACGGGTGAAGCGATAGATCGCGTTCGAGCCGACCGAGGTACTGCGACCATCCGAGAGCGAGGGGTACGGGCCGCCGTGCACGATGGCATGCGAGACTTCCACGCCGGTCGGGAAACCGTTGACGACCACGCGACCCGCGAGGGCTTCGAGCTGCGCGCGGAGAGCGACTTGGGCGACGACTTCCTCATCGGTACCGTGCAAGGTGGCGGTGAGGTTGCCCTCGAGCGACTCGAGGACTTTGCTGAGCTGAGCGAGGTCGTCGCACCAGACGATGAGCGAGCTCGGACCAAAGAGCTCGGCCTGCAGCTTGCGATCCGAGAGGAAGGTCTTGGCACCAACAGCGAGCAGGGTCGGCAACGCACGGCCTGGCTTACCACTGCCCTTACCATGCGAGAAGGATTGAATACCACCACGAGTCTCGCGCGCAGCGAGCACAGTGACATACGCCTTCTGAATCGCCGGCGTGAGCATGACGCCTTCCGGGGCGTTGCGGAAATGCGCCGCGAGTTGACCGACGAAGGCTTCCGCGGCCGGGGTCTTCACCATCAAGAGCAAGCCCGGCTGCGTGCAGAACTGGCCGACGCCCAAGGTGCAGGAAGCCGCCAAGCCCGTGGCGATGGCTTCGCCACGCGCCGCAAGGGCGCCTTCGAGTAGAACCACCGGATTGAGGCTACTCATCTCCGCGTAGACCGGGATAGGGACTTCACGCTCGGCGGCGATATCCATGAGGGCGCGACCGCCCGTGCGGGAACCGGTGAAACCGATGGCGCGCAAGGCGGGGTGCTTGGCCAAGAGCTGGCCGACGTCCTTACCGTCGCCCATGAGCATCGAGAAGGTGCCTTCCGGGAGACCCGCAGCACGCACGGCGTCGACGATGAGGCCGCCCATGATCTCGGCGGTACCCGGATGGGCGTGGTGTGCCATGACGACGACGGGATTACCCGCGGCGAGCGCGGAGGCCGTGTCGCCACCGGCGACGGAATAAGCGAAGGGGAAATTGCTGGCACAGAAGACCGCGACTGGGCCGAGCGGACGGCACATCGAGCGATGGTCGGGCTTGGGCAAGGGCTTGCGGTCGGGGTTGGCGAGCTCAAGGCGCGCGTCGAGCCAATCGCCCTTCTCCACGAGGTCCGCAAAGAGTCGGAGCTGACCCATCGTGCGGCCGATCTCACCGAGGCAACGCGCCTCGGGCAACGAGGTCTCTTGCTGCGCACGTGCGGCGAGAGCCGGCGTCGCCGCTTCGATGCGGGTCGCAAGGTCGCGTAAGAACGCGGCTTTGGCTTTGCCGGACAACGCAGCGAGTACGGGCGTCGCCTGCGCGGCGAGCTTCATCGCCGTGGCGACGTCAGCCGCCGTGGCCGAATGGAAGACCTCGGGGATGTCGTTCCACAGCGCGCTGTCGAAGGCTTTCCACGTGCGGCCGCCGACGCGACCACGCGAGAAACCCAGGTAGGAGAGGCCAGTAAGGGCGGACATCTTAGCGGATCTTCGGGCGGTTCTTAAGGGCCTTCTTCAGGGTCGAAGCAGCCAAGGCGAGGTCAGCGCCAGCCAAGGCCAGACGCGGGCCGCGGACGGCGGGATTACCACCGCGGACTTCCGCTTGGATCCACTTGATGTGCTGAACGAACTTAGGGACGGTATCCAGGCGCAGCAGCGGCAGGAACCAGGCGTAGAGTTCATCGGCGCGCTCTTGGTCGCCGAACATGGCGGCTTCGTAGAGCTCGACAGATTCCTCGGGGAAGGCGTTGACGAGACCAGCGATCCAACCGCGGGCACCGGCGGCGACGCCTTCGACGATGCAGTCGTCCATGCCGACGAGGACGGTCAGGCGATTACCGAGGAGGTTCTTCAGTGCGGTGATGCGACGGGCGTCGCCTGAGGATTCCTTGATGGCCTCGAGGTTCTTGTGCGCAGCAGCGAGCTCAGCAACCTGCTCGGGGAGGAAGTCCGTCTTATAAGCCGGCGGGTTGTTGTAGAGCATGCACGGCAGGTCGGTCGCGCCGATCACCGCGGAGACGTGGGCCTTCATCTCGCGCCAATCGGTGCTGTAGACGTAGGGCGGGAGGACCATCAGGCCGCCGCAACCGAGTTGCTTGGAGGCGATGGCCAGGGCGACGGCTTCGTCGGTCGAAAGTGAAGCGATGCCGGGGATGATGGGCAGGCCAGGGACCGCGGAGACGCAGGTCGCGATGAGGCGGACCTTCTCGTCAAAGGTCAGCGTGGCGCCTTCGCCGAGGGAACCGCAGGGCACGATGCCGATGCTACCGGACTCTGCCATCCAGCGGCAGTGACGCGTGATCTCCTTATGGTCGAGTTCGCCGTCCTTACGGAAAGGGGTCGTGATCGCTGGGATCACGCCTTCCCACTGGGCGCGGACTTTAAGTTTAGCGGAGGATTTCTTCTTCATGGTATGGATAATAGGAGGTGAAAGTTTAGGCGTGGCGATCGGGGTCAACCTCAGACAGTGCGACCGAGGTAGCTTCGCCGCAGACGAGCTGGGCGACGATTTCGCCGGTGACCGGGCCGAGGCTGAGGCCCATCATGGAGTGACCGGTGGCGACGACGAGGTTTTCCGCCGCCCGCGTGCGGCCGAGGTACGGCATACCGTCCGGCGGACAGGGCCGCAGGCCCGACCAGACGGGCAATTCAGTGAAATCGGACTCCTTGAATGCAGGGTAATATTTAACGAAGGCTTTGCGGATACCGCGCACGCGGGCGGGGTTCACGGACAGGTCGTTGCCGGTGATCTCCATGGTGCCACCAACGGTCAGCGCATCGCCCATCGGGGTGACGGCCACGCGGGCTTCCATCAGGAGCGAGCAATACTTGGGACGCTGCACCGGATGGGGTAGGCGCATGCTATAGCCCTTTCCAGCCTGCATCGGGATCCGGAGGCCCAAGGCTTCCGCGGCGGCCGGCGACCAAGCCCCCGCCGCGAGCACGAAGGTCTCACCGACGAATTCGCCCGCGGTCGTGACCGCAGCCTTGAGGCGGGTGCCTTCCTTGCGCCAATCGGTGACTTCGGCGTTCCAGACAATGCGGCCGCCGAGGCGTTGAATTTCGGACGTGAGTAATTTTACCAGCTCACGCGGGTCGAGGTGCGCGTCCTTGGTGAACATCACGGCGCCCGCGATGGCGTAGTCGATGCCCGGGTCGCGCAGACGGACCTCAGCGGCGGACAAGACTTCGGTCGGGACGCCGACGGCGTTGGACTTCGCGGCGAAGACGGCTTCGTGGTCGAGGGTCTCCTGCGTGCGGCACAACGCAAGTAGTCCAACAGTCTCGAGGGCGAACGAGCCCGGGAGCTCCTGACGGTGGCGCAGGAAGATTTCGCGGCTGCGCAAGTTGAGGTCACGCAGGATCGGCGTGCAGCGGTCGACGTGACGCCGGGTAGACGAGCGCCAGAACTTCCAGCCCCAGCGGGCGAGGTCGAGGTCGAGCCGCGGGCGCACTGAGAAGGGACTTTCGCCGTCGAACATCCACTTCAGGCCAAGCATCACCATGCCCGGTGCGGCCAACGGCACGAAATGGCTCGGCACAATCATGCCGGCGTTACCGAGCGAACACGAATCGTGGTCAGGCGCGCCCTTCTCGAGCAGCACCACCGAACGGCCGCGGCGCAAGAGCTCATAGGCGGTACTCAGGCCGACGATACCTCCTCCGACGATGACGATCGGGGCGGACATGGCGTTCAGCGAATACCCCAAGCAAAAGGGTCTTGCGGATGGAAATGAAAGACCGCCTCGGACTGCACGTAAGCGGTTCCGGTGATGGACGGACAGATCTTACCGTCGGCGAGGATTTCGTAGGAACCGACAAAGGTGCTGCCGATAACGCTCTCCTGCCGCCAGAGGTCGCCAGGCGCGAGTTTGCCGTC
Organism: uncultured Opitutia bacterium; assembly: GCA_903895475.1. GTDB lineage: Bacteria > Verrucomicrobiota > Verrucomicrobiia > Opitutales > UBA953 > UBA953. The sequence continues at coordinate 7,773 of CAITUF010000168.1, forward strand.
GGCCGCGAGGCAGGCGAGTTTGGCGCTCGTGCCCGTGCCACAGGGCGAGCGGTCGTAGGCCTTACCAGGACAAAGCACGAAGTTCCGGCTATCGGCCGTGGGCGTAGGGGCAAAGAGTTCGATATGGTCGATCTCCCCACCATCGGCACCCGTCACACCGGTCTGAGTCAAAGCTTGGCGAACCTTCCACGCGTAATCAGTCAGCGCTTCGATGTTCGCCAAGGAAACCTCCAACCCATGCGACTCAATAAGGAAGAACCAATTACCTCCCCACGCGATATCGCCACGGACCATGCCGAGGCCTTGCACGTCGACTGCGACGGCCTTGGCGTGACGGTAAGACGGGACGTTCGCGATGGTCACGGAACCATCGGCGTGCAGCGTCGCGGTGACCGGACCAACCGCGGTATCGATGCGCACCTCACCCGGTTGGATGAGACCCTGATGGGCGAGCGTCACTACCAATCCGATAGTGCCGTGGCCGCACATCCAGAGCGTCCCGACATTATTAAAGAAAATTACCCCGAAGCGACACGATGGATCGTGCGGCGGGACCAACAGAGCCCCCACGACAACATCCGAACCCCGCGGCTCACTCACCACCGCCGAACGGAACCGGTCATGGTCGCGACGAAACACCTGTAGACGCTCGGACAGCGGCCCGGCACCCAGGTCCGGTCCGCCCGAAACCACCACCCGGGTCGGCTCGCCCCCCGTATGGGAGTCGATGACGCGGAGCGCGGTGGGAGCGGTGGAACTGGACATGCCGCATTGCCTCCCAAAACCACTTAAAAGTCGAGGGGGAAGCCCGTCCACCGAGGCCCAAACGCAGAAAACGCTGGAACTTCCCCCTTCCCTGCGGAGTTTATTAAGGTAACCTTCCTCCCATGAATAAGAAAGCCTTCCTCTTCCTAACCCTCTTCATCGGCGTCGCCGGTGGGGTGGTCATCGCTAACTACTCTAATAGCACAAATAGCACTTCGGAGCTCCCGGCCAACACGACCAAGTCCTCTGACGAAGTCACCACCACCACGACCCGTCCCACTGCGCCAGGTCGCAGCGTCAAAGGGCTCCAACTAGATAAGTCGACCAACGTCCAGCCCGAGCTCGTGGCCGCCGACCAAGCCGTCGATAGCGGCGCCCGTGAACAGCTCGAACAGCGCTTCCGCAGCTTCCGCGAAGACGGCCGCAAGCAGTTTGAAGACCTCGTCGGCGGTGACCGCGAAAAGATGGGCCGCCTCTTCCGGAGCTCCTTCGCCAATCCGGAATTCCAGCAAATCTTCCAGAGCTCCCGGGAAATCTCGGAGAAGTGGCGCACCGCGAGTGACGGCGAAAAGCCAGCGCTGATGGATCAATTGTCCGCGCTGCGCAACAAGGGCCTCGGCATCGCCAAGCAGGAACTCGCCAAGATGGATGCCCCGCCCGCCGCCCCCGTCCTGCCGACCGTGACCGTCGACGGCGCGACCATCGTCCCCGCCGGCACCAAGCCAGCCGGCGAACAGCCCGCCGCCCCAGCTCCGGCTCCCGTCATCATCATGTAACGGCCGCCGGCGCGTTGAGCGCTGGCCCTCATGAATCGGTCTGGACTCATCGTCGGCATTGCCGCCGTCTTCACGGTGGCAGTGATTGCGTGGTTCTGGACGCCGACGCCCATCGCGAAGTCCGTCCCGATCGTCGCAAAGCCCACCGCTCCTGGGGCTAAGCCCCGCCCCGTCCTTGCGACCGCACCGCGCTCCGCCGCAGGACTCAAGCTCGACCCAGCGCGTAACGTCTTTCCCGATTCCTTCCCGCCCGCGGAACGTCAGAAGTTCGCTTGGGCCCGCGTCGTCCGCGAGGTACAGGAGATGAACGAAATGGACCGCGAACGCTTCGCTGCCGCCCTGCGCTCCTGGGTCGAAGTGCCCGCCAACAAGAAAGTCCTCGAGATGATTCAGCAAATCAACAAGGACTTCCCCACTTTAGCCCCTGAGTCACAGGAAGCCCGATTACCCCTTGCGGAATCCCTCTACGAAGAAGGCATGCGTACGCTGCGCCAAAAGTATGCGGAAACCCCGGCTGGCCTACCGGCAGCGAAGTAATCAAGCCACGGCATAGGCGGCTAAGACGGTGCGGAAGCCACTGAGTAAATCTTGAATCCGAGTGAAGCCTGCGTTTGGCGCGCCCGTCGCTTGATCCATGTAAAGGTCACGCCGCACCTCAACCATCAAGGAATGCACGCGTGGTTCCTGCCGCCAGAAACACGTCGGCACGAAGGTGCCATTGAACGGCTCGTCCACGCCCACCTCGAGCCCATGGTCGGCAAAGTAATTTCGGGCCAGTTCGCGCAGGACGGCCGGGGTGTGGAAGGCATCCGTCCCCAGCCCAATCTCGGGCTGCGGCGCATCGGATCGCTGCGTCGGCAAGGCACCCTTGGGATAGCTATGCGCGTCGAGCACCACGCAACGCCCCCACGTGGCCAAGGCTTGGGCGGTCGCAGCTTCGCAGGCCCGATGGTGCGGGTCGTAATAGGTTTTCAACAACAACTCGCGGCGGTCGGGGTCGGGCCGGCGCAAGGCTTGCCCGCGGGTCCCGCGCACGTAGACCGCCCCCATGCCGACCGCCGCACAGGCCTCTTGGTCGTCGGACCGAAACCGCTCCACGTCGACCACCAGCCGAGAGACGGGGGCTGTCCAAGCTTGGGCGGCTGGCCAACCCGACCCAAAGAGCTCATCGGTGAATCGATCCTCTAAGCGCAGCTGCTCGCTCGCCAGTTCCTCCACCCCAATCAGGAAATCCCTCCGACAACCCTCCGGAATCACGGACGAAGCATGTGGCAGATGGAGGAAAAGCGGGGAGCTCATTTAGACAGCCTACCCGAGTTAAGACTTAAGTCATTGGAGCACAGTGTCATAAAACTAATAAATAACTGAAACAACCCTCGGCTCCGGGGGTTTCATAGGCGTACCCAATATACACCTATGAAACTCAAATTCCCCCTCCTCCTCGCCCTCATCGCCGCCGCTGGCCTCGTGGCCGCCGACGCCCCTGCCGGCGACGCTAAGAAGCCCGATGCCCCGAAGGGCGACGCCAAGAAAGGCGAAGGCCGCCCCCAGGGTGGCTTCAGCATCCCTGGCGTCTCCGCCGAGGACATGAAGAAGCTCGGTGAAGCCCGCAAGGCCGCCATGGAATCCCCTGAAGTGAAAAAGGCCGTCGAAGCCGCGACCGCCGCCCGCGAAAAGGCTGCCAAGGCTGAAGACAAGGAAGCCGCCCGCGCCGAAATGCAGAAGGCATCGCAGGCCGTCCGCGAAGCCACCAGCGCCGCAATCCTGAAGTCCAATCCCGAACTCGCTGACCTGCTCAAGAAGGCCGACGAAGCCATGAAGAACCGCAAGGGCGGCGAAGGTAAGGGTAAGGGCGAAGGCAAGGGCAAGGGCGAAGGTAAGGGCGAAAAGCCTGCCGACGCTCCGGCCGCCAAGTAATCTTCGGATGACCCGGCTCCAATCAGACCCCGGTTCGCCGGGGTCTTTTTTTGCATCCATCTCCAGAATCATTGAACTTCCCCCCACTTTCGGTGTATAAAGACTAAGCCCATGCCCCGCCCTTTTCTCACCCTCTTCCTCGCCGCCACCGCGCTGACCGCCGCGGATTCCCCAGCCCCGACGACGCCGTCGACGGCCAAGCCCGCCACCACCGCCAGCGTGCCCGGCATGCCGGAAGTCGAAGGGGTCTCCCGCGAAGACCTCCTGAAGTTCCGGCGCGCCGCCGCCAAGACCGCCACTGACCCGGAGATCCAGGCCGCTCGTGACAAGATTCAGGAAATCCGCAAGCAGGCCGAATTCGCTAGCGATGACGAAAAGAAGTCCATGCGCAGTGAACTCGAAGCCATCGTCGACAAACTCGTCCAACTCACCCGGGCAGCCATAGCTAAGGAGGACCCATCCCTCTCCAAGGAGACCATCAGCAAGGTCAGCGATGCCTTCGAGAAGCAGCAACGCAGCCGCTTCCAAGACGCCAACAAGAAGGCCCAGACTGCTAATGGAAAAGCCTTCCCCGGAAGCACGGACGCCAAGCCAGCGGTACGCGATCCGCAGGCCGACAAGAAGACTCTACCAACACCTGCCACTCGCGGTGCGGTGCAGGTCCCATCAGTCGACGGCGTGAGCCCCGAAGATACCGCCAAATTTAAAGCCGCCCTAGGCCGCGCCTACCAAGACAAGGACTGGCAAGCCGCGCGCACCAAGATGCAGGAGCTGGCCGCCAAGACGCAGTTCCTCACTGGCAGCGAGCGCGCGGACATGCAGCCCGAATTCGAAAAAGCGGCAGCGGAAATGCGCACCGCCATGCGTGCTGCCGTCGCCAAGGTCGCCCCTTCGCTCTCCACCGAAACCATCGCTAAGATCAGCGAATCCATGGAACAAGGCATGCGTAACGGCCGCGGCAAATAAGACTCCCGGTCCCCCATCCCCGACCCCCTATCCCCTATCCCCTATCTTCCATGAAACCCTTTCTCTTCCTCCTCTTCGCCGCGACCCTAACCTTTGCCGCCGACGCTGCCAAGCCCGCCGCCCCCACTCCAACGGAGCCTGCGACGAAAGCGACGAAGCGCGCCGCCGCTTCGGGCGTCGCCCAACGTCAGGCTGTCGTACCCGATGAAGTTGACGGTGTGACCAAAGAAGAGCTCGCGAAGATCAAGGTCGCTGCGCTGAAAGCCTTCCAAGATGAATCCGTGAAGGCCGCTCGCGAACGCATGGCTGATACCCGTAGCCGTCTGGAATTCGCAGATGGTGCAGAGAAGAAGGGTATCGTTGCCGACGCCCGTCGCGCCGTGGACGAGGTCCGTAGCGCCCTCATGACTGCGATTAGCACGAACGACCCCAGCATCAAGATGATGTCGCTCGAGAAAGTGATGGACGCAATGGACACCCAGCGCACCAAGGCAACGGATGGTCTTAAAAAGAAAAAGGCCGCCGAGAAGGCGCCCGCCGCGGAAGATGCCGCGAAGAAGAAGACTACTTAACGGCCGTTAGGGCCTGCTGAAGTTCCTCGTCCGTGAGCGGCCGATTCCAAAGCAGGAAGCGGCGGATGGAGCCATCAAAGGACTCTAAGCCTGGGTGATTAATCGCGTCGCGTTCCTGCCCAATGCAAAGTTTCGAAGCGTCGGCCTTAGGGTTCACGGGGAACTTAGCCGTCGCCACGGCCTTCGGCTGATCGATGAAGAGTTCGGCGCTGACCTCTCCCGCACCCGCACCCAGACGACCCGCCACGACCACCCATTTACCAGCGGTGAGCTTGGGGCCTGCGACCTTGGGATTGTTCACGTCGAAGCGGCCAAAGGTCAGCCCATTGCGGGCGCCCCACCAGACCGTGTTGTCGTCATCGAGGCAGCCCCAGAGGCCTTCATATTTACTGCCGTTACGGAGATTACCAAAAAAGGAATTCACGTCCTTGAGACCACCCTTCGCTTGGACGGCGGGACGCAGCACTGCGATCCACGTGCAGCCATCGCCGCGCACCACGCCATCCAAGGACTTCTCGTCATGGCAGACGAGCTCCTGCGCCGCAAAGCCCACACCCTCCGTGGCGTCCTTCGGGGCAGTCGGCAGGCCGGAGCCAGGAACCTTGCGACCTTGATCCTGCCCCACAAAATCACGCGCCTCGGCGGGGCCGGCTTGGTTGACCCATTTGGTCACACGGCCTTGCGCATCCACGGTCAGGCCCACCCGGGCATCGAGGTCCACGAGTAATTTCTCACGGGGCAGGTCGGCGGCGACGGCCAAAACAGCGGAGGCGAGGAGCAAGACGGGGCGAAGCATGCGAGTAAAGTATCCCTAATCCCGAGGATGGCATCCTCTAAATGCCGTAAAATGGCAGCCGTCCTATGGATAATACTATTGGAAGCCGCCCGCCTTCTCCTTTTCCTCGCTCCATGCTCCCTCGCACCCTCCGCCTCCTCGGACTCGCCTGCGTCGCCGCCGTCGCTGCCTCCGCCCAGACCGTCTTCATCGAAGCCGAGTCACTCACCTCCCATGGTGGCTGGAAACTGGATACCGCCTTCACGAACATCGTCGGCTCGCCCTACCTGCTGGCTCACGGCCTCGGCAAGCCCGTCGCTGACGCCCAGGGCAACGCGAAGATTCCGAGCGCCGGCGAATACCGCGTTTGGGTCCGCACCAAGGATTGGGTTGGCCACTGGAACGCCCCTGGCTCCCCCGGCCGCTTCCAACTCATCGTCAACGGCCAGCCGCTCGCCACCGAATTTGGGGCCAAGGGTGCGGAATGGCATTGGCAAGACGGCGGTAAAGTCACGCTCGCGGCGGGCGAAGCCAAAATCGCGCTCCATGACCTCACCGGCTTTGACGGCCGTTGCGATGCCATCGTCCTAACCAAGGACGCAGGCGCACCACCCGATGCCGCCCAGGGCCTCGCCGCCTATCGCAATAACTTCAACAACCCGAACGGCCCCGAAGATGTCGGCGAGTACGACCTCGTCGTCGTCGGCGGTGGCTACGGCGGCCTCGGCGCCGCGCTCTCCGGCGCTCGCCAGTCCCTCAAGGTCGCCTTTATCCAAGACCGCTTTGTCCTCGGCGGTAACGGTAGTTCCGAAATCGGCGTCTGGGCGATGGGCGGCACCACCCGCGGTAAATACCCGCACCTCGGCGAAATCATCGAAGAAATCGCCGACCGCTCGCCCGATAGCCCGGGCCGGATTGATAGCTTCGGCGACGAACTTAAGGAGAAGGTCGTTCGTGCTGAAAAGAATATCAGCCTCTTCCTCGGCCACTTCGCTACCGGCGTCGTCATGGACGGCAACCGCATCGCTGCCGTCAAGGCCATCGACGTCAAGACCGGTCGCGAGCGCATCTTCCGTGCGAAGTTTGTCGCCGACACCACCGGCCACGGCTGGGTCGGTGCCTATGCAGGCGCCGAATACCGCACCGAGCCGGACAAGCGTATGGGGATGTCGAACATGTGGTTCTACCAAGACGCCGCCGCTCCGGTCGCCTGGCCCGCCACGCCGTGGGCCCTGCCTCTCGCCCTCGGTGACTTCCCGCTGCTCCAAAAGTCGAGTTCCAAGCTCGACGACAAGCCCTTCATGAAGGCCGAGTGGTTCTGGGAGTCCGGCTTCGACAAGGACCCCATCAAGGACCTCGAATACATCCGCGACTGGAATCTCCGCGCGATGTATGGCGCCTTCTCTGCACTCAAAAACGGCGAGCAAAAAGACAAGTACGCCTTGGCCGACCTCAAGTGGGCCTCGCACGTCGGCGGCCCGCGTGAATCCCGCCTCCTGACTGGCGACATCATCCTAAACAAAGAAGACATCGTGGCCCGCAAGGACTTCGTCGATGGTTGCGTACCGACCACCTGGGACATCGACCTCCACTACGCCCGTGAGCAGTATGCTAAGAAGTTCCCGGACAACCCGTTCATCTCCCGTGCCGCCTTCGGCTACGTCGATGCGAGCGGTAAGCACGTCACTGCC